>JAUWBY010000302.1 GCA_030609605.1 Candidatus Eiseniibacteriota bacterium | reverse complement strand
GGGTGCGTCGCGGGCGACAGCCCGCGGTGCAGTCGGCGTGACGGCCAAGCTCGTCGGCTGCATACGCTAGTCGTATGCTGTTCACAGGCCTTCCGGACTCGATCGGTGTGTGGAGAGTCCTTTGGCCACTGCGGTGTTCGGCCGACTATCTCCAGAGGTCGAAGGAGGGCGTATACGCGCTGGTGTGGAGCTGCTGGAGCAGCTGCCACGGACCTAACATTGCCCCCCTTCACCTCTGCGGGTGGCTCCGATTTAGAGGATTGGTGGGACCGGATCATTGGTCGCCCCGTATCAAGCGCGACACTGGAAGAACCCGAACCCGGAACCCGCAGAGATCGAAGGAACTCGACGGAACTTCCTGTCCTTCCCCACCTCTCTAGAAAGGAGCACCTCCCAATGGCACTCATCGTCGGTATCGACCTTGCCCGCAAGAGCCCCCACGACGCCGTCATCCTCAAACGCGAGACCGGACTCGAGATCGGACGCGGCTTCCGCTTCACATCCTCACCTCAGGGCTTTGACAAGCTCTTCCGGAAGATCGAGACGGTGCGGAACACAGACGAAACCGTCGACTTCGTCATCGACTCGCCGGGAAGAGCGTGGGTCCCTGTCGCGGCCGTCCTCAAGGCAAACGGCTTCCGCGTCTACAGACCCTCGGCCTATCGCGTCAAGAAGACCCGAGAAGCTGGACATCGAAGGAACAAAACCAATCGCATCGACGCTCTCACACTCGCTCGATGCCTCATGGGCTTCCCAAAGGATACCGCCCAGGTCTTCCTGCCTCAAGGCGATCATGCAAGACTCGACCAGATCGTCAGACAGCGCGATCGTGTCGTTAACTCACTCGCCAGACGCAAGCAGCGTATACAGGACCTCTGCGAAGCGGTCAATCCGGGTCTCACGAAGATCCCCAATGGCTTCCTCCTCAACGAGGCTGGACGAGCCTTCCTGCGTGCCTACATCGACCCCAGAACTGTCCTCAGACTTGGCAGGAAACGACTCGGGCTCTTCCTGCAGAAGCGCTATCGGCTCGAACTCGAACCCGACACCCTCGATAAGATCTTCCAGGCATGCAAGAACGCCGTCGAGCTCTACCGATCCGTTCGAGATGCCGACTCTATGCCCTTCGACGAACGGATCCTACAGGATGAGTTGAACTGGGAACTCGATCAGCTCGAACGAGAGGAGCAACGGCGAGATCTGCTCGAACATGAGATCAAGAAACTCAACAGGAAGCTCGACCCCACTGACTCACTCATCTCGCTCCCAGGAGTCCAGCACATCCTCGCTGCAGGCATCCGCACCTGTGTCGGCGATATCGACCGCTTCGATACCCTCACCAAGCATCGAGGCTTCGCCGGCTTCTATCCTTCCGTCAGAAAGACCGGTGACCACGCATCCTCGCCTATGCCCATCTCGAAGATGAGCTGCAACCGCTACAAGCGATACCTCTACCTCGCCGCCGAGAACGCCTACAAGTGGGATCTCGAAATGGCCGCCTTCTATCACAAGAGGAGACGAGCCGGACACACCCACACCCAGGCAGTCTGTGCTGTCGTCAACGCCAAGCTCCTCCCCAGAATCCACCAGCTCATGAAAAAACTCAAGCAAGCGGAACGCGACAAAACCACCCGACCCCTCTACGTCTTCCGCGATCTGTCTGGCTACCCTATCAGCAAGACCGAGGCAAAAGCCATGATCACTGCTACTTGGGGCGACGTCTCATACTCCAAGAAAACACTGGCAACGGCTTAGAGAATGTTAGGCGTCTTGCCGCTCGGCATCTTCGTCGCGGAACACGAGGTTGGGCCTCAACCACGAGTGCAAGGTGTAGTTCACCCCTTGCATGAAGCCTGTGATATCAAGAGAAGTGAGCTCTCTCGCATCCGCAACATCGTGCTCCACGAGAACCAGTCGGGGACGGAACCTCGCCCAATCGTTCGAGCGGAGCACGGCCAGGTCGTGCCCTTCAACATCCACACTCATGAAATCGATGGATTGCCCAGGCACAAGGTGCTCTTCGAGAAGAGAGGCCAGTGTCCTCGCTCGTATCGTAGTGACGTGCGGCTCTCGATTGAGTTCACGAGTCAGTTCTTGGACGCGTTCCTGCGAAAGCGTGTTGACCACGCCGGGCTTGGCCCACCAGTAGAAATCAATGGTGTCGTCGCGATCAGAGACAGCGGCCTCGATGTTGGCGTCTCGTGGACGGATCGCATCAAACGCGCTCATGGAGCCCGGAGTCGCGTCAATGTTGATTCCGCGCCAACCCAGCTTGTAGAAGAGATACGTATTGGAGTGCTGCTTCGGCGAATAGGCCCCGACATCGACGTAGAATCCTCGCGGCAACCGTTGTCTCATCAGTGGCAGGGCGTGGCCGTCCTTCCGAAACGTCTGGCCCGCAAAATAGCCATAGAGGAACACATCCTCTCCGAACTGCGAGAACGACGGGAGCTTGCCTGCATCAGCAACTCGCTCAATGCATCGGCGGATCAGTGCCTTGTGGTCGGGCGACATCTTCGGTCCCACAAGCGAATAGAGTCTGCGGACGAATCTCACTCGTTTCATCCCCCTGTTTGGCTCAGATAAGAAGACGCCTAACATCCGCGCATCAGCTGCGAGCGTTAAGACTGGCGCGATGGGTGCCAGCGGCGAAGCCGTGCCTGCACCCAGCGTGACAGACAAGCTCGTCGGCTGCATGCGCTAGTTAGGCGACACACAAGACACACTCCCGTCTTTGTACTGCACGCGTAGGATGTAGTAGGCTCCGCTCTCCTGGTCAAACCTGAGGTCGATTCTCTCAATCGGGCGCCGTTGAACAGACGCGATAGCCGCCAAGTACTGCTGCACCGTTCCCAAGGCCCGACCAATCAGGATGGGATCCAGACAGCGCTGCTCAGTGCCACGTTCGAGCAGGAAGTAGATCCCATACGGCTCCTC
>JAUWBY010000351.1 GCA_030609605.1 Candidatus Eiseniibacteriota bacterium | reverse complement strand
ATCGGCACCGCGTGCCGCACCGTGGTGAAACCGTCCAGGGGAGTACCCGCGACCCTCATGGTTGGAGAGTCCGGCGTTGCCAGTTCGGGGTGCTTCTTCTCCAGAGCCGTGAGCTCCACCAGAAGCTGGTCGTACTCGAAGTCAGCTATCTCCGGGTCGTTCTCCGTGTAGTAGTGCCTGTCGTGGCGTCGGACGAGTCGCCGGAGTTCATCGGCCCGCGCCTTGGGGCTTCTCTTCGTTCCCATAGCAGTCGCCTGCTCCTTCCCGGAACCGATAGGCGTGGTCAATCGAAGTGGGAGCTAGAATGCGCGGATCAGACCTACGTGCAGTTTGCCGTCGAGGAGGCTATCGCCCTCACCCAGCCCGTAGTCAATCGCGATTGTACCCAAGCGTGTTTCGCCCCGCAACCCGATTCCGTACCCCAACTTCGTGCCCTTCGCGAAACCAGGACTCTGCCTGTAGAAATAGCCCGCATCGACGAAGACTATTGCCCTCGAAGTCCGCCCAAGCAGGAAGCGGTACTCGATGCTGCCAAGCGCCACCCGGGAGCCGCGGAATTGCTCCTCTCTGTAACCACGCAGGCTGTTTGCGCCACCGAGCGTGATCTGTTCGTGAATCGGTATCTCATCCCGGCTCGAAGCCATCCCGGTGAGTTCGGCGCGGACGGAGATCACCTGAGCCTCCCGGGTCGGGATCACGATCTCGCAGTCGATCGAGAGTCTACCTGTTCTGTAATCTCCCTGGGACTCCCGTACCTCCTGGTCGCGGTACTCGAGCCCTCCACCCAGACGGGCGCCCCGGCGCGGATTCAGCGCGTCGTCCCGCGCATCGTATTCGGCCTCGACGGCAGTCCTGTAGCCTTCTGTGGTCGACTCCTCCGGCCCTCCGGGTACGTATCGCTCACTACCGACCGACCAGGTGACGGTCGTGCGTGGGCCGAAATGTGCCGACACAAAGAGGTCTGCCTCCACCGTCGTGTAGAGCGTGTCTCGTATCACCTGTTCGCCGCGGACCCCGACGTTGATCGGCGCCCCGAAGAGCCACGGTTCCTCGTATCTGAAGGTGATGCGCTCGTGCTTGGACTGCAGGCGTTCCCACGACGCCGCTGCCTTACGACCCGTGCCGGCTATGTTTCCCAGATGTATGTCGACCAGCCCGGTGAACTCCCCCCCACCCTCGGTATCGGGGGCATATCCGAGAAGCCCGGATATGCTGTTCACCGTGCGTTCGGATACGACAATGCCCACGGCCGCGCTCCCGGTCGCAGGATCGACCACGACAACCGGCTCTTGAACCTCCGAGAATATCCCGAGTCGCTCGAGCCGCGGGCGGACGGCTTTCAGGATTCGAGCGTCGTACGCCCATCCGGGGATGATCCCGGTCTCCCGGATGATCACCCCGTCACGCGTTAGATCATTTCCGGAGAGGAACACCTGTCCGAAATGAGTGGCCAGATTCTCATGGATGCCCAGCTCCAGCGTTGGGCGCTCACTTCTGTGCGCAACCGAGATTCCTGGGGTAATAGCTGCAAAGGGATGGCCGGTCGTAGCGTACCAGTCCAGGATCGAGTGGACGTCATCCTCAAGCGACGACAAGCTGAGGACATCTCCGGAACTGAGCTCCATCTGTCGCCTGATGACCACCTCATCCGCCTCGCCCACACCTGTCAGGCGGACGGTATCCAGTCTGGCGTCGGGACCTTCATCTATCTCTACGTGGATCAGAAGACCGTCGGGGCCGTTCGCCCAATCCACCTCCACTCGACCGAACGGACGACCGCGCATAACGAGCAAGACGAGGAGCGAGTCTGCTCCTGCGCGCGCATGCGCAAGGTCGAACACGTCGCCGGACCTCAGATCGAACGCTCTCGCAGCCTCACGACGACTCATGCTCTCGTGACCTTCGATCTCGACGCGCGCTATCAGAACGCCGGCCGAGGCGTCGACGCCCGATTGCGCGTTCGCCGATTCCCCGGTGCCGGCCTGCGCGCTTGCCAAGACATCGACAGAGGAGGACGAATCGGCCGCCTCCACGCGAGCCCCTAGTCCGACAAGCGCACAGAGCGCTGCCGCGACGATCACACGCGCGCAATGCGGGCGGCGTGATCTGACCGGCGAACCCGGACTCTCT
>JAUWBY010000178.1 GCA_030609605.1 Candidatus Eiseniibacteriota bacterium | reverse complement strand
GGTCGTGCCGGACGTGTAGAGGATGTAGAGGAGATCGTTCGCGTCCAGCTTCTCGGTCTCGCACTCGCCGGGCTGATCGGCTGTGATCTCGTGCCACCAGAGGTCGCGACCTTCGGTCCACGGCACCTCGTCGCCGGTCCGCTTGTAGACGATGCAGTGCTCGACCGTCGGGGACAGCTTCATCGCATCATCGGCCTGCGGCTTCAAAGCGACCTTGTTGCCGCGGCGCCAGAAGTGGTCGCACGTGATGAGGAGCTTCGTATCGCAGTCGTTGAGCCTCTCGGCGAGCGCCGTCGCGCTGAAGCCGGAGAAGACGACTGAGTGGATTGCGCCGATCTTGGCGCACGCGAGCATGGCGACCGGAAGCTCGACAAGCATCGGCATGTAGAGGCCAACCCTGTCGCCCTTGCCTACGCCGAGCTTTCTCATTGCGTTGGCGAGCTTGTTGACCTCGCGATACATGTCCGCGTAGGTCCACTCCTTGATCTCGCCGGGCTCACCCTCGAACCTGAAGCAGACCTTGTCCTTCACGGCCGTCTTCATGTGCTTGTCGAGAGCGTCGTGGACGATGTTGTACTCGCCGCCCACGAACCACTTGGCCCACGGGGCATCCCAGTCGAGGACCTTGTCGTAGGGCTTGTAGAAGTCCAGGAGCTCGTCGGCCATTTCCTTCCAGAACCACTCGATGTCCTGCGTCTTCTCGAGGAGCTCGTCGAGGGTCTTGATGCCGTGCTTGTCCATCCAGGCCTTGACGTTGCTGTTCGCCGCCAGGTCCGCCGGGGGCTCGAACACACGCTTCTCGGTCAGCAGTACCTGAATATCTTCCTTCTCTTTCACGATCTTCTCTTCCGCCATGTCCTTCTCCTTATTGAGGGGACCGCTGCTACACTAGAACTTATACATGAACGACAACTGCAGCCTGGTGTTCTCGTACGTCTCCGTGGTTGTTTCCTCTTCGCCTCTGACCATGTACTCGGTCTCGAACATCGCATACTCGACACCGATCATCGCGGAGGGAGCGACCGTCCAGATGGCGTTGCCGTAGTAGGTGGTGTTCTTCTCAAGCATGTCGCCGACGGGGTCCCTGTCGAACTCCGGGTCGTCGGAACCGCCGCCGACGTTGAACTGCCAGTTCTCGACCGGCTTGATCGTCACCTGTGCCCACCAGCCACTGGCCTCGATCTCGACCAGTTCCTCATCCTCGTCCCCCTCGGGCGGCAGCGTGGCGATGCCCTGACCGATCCCGCCGAGGTACACGGCGAGGTTCTTGCCCGTGAAGTACTCGCCCTTGACGGCAATCATCTCACCTAGGGGAAGGGAGACGTCGACGCTGATGCCGGTCCTGTCGAAGTCCGTATCGAAGTCGTCGGACTCTTCCTGTCCCCACACCCCGGAGACGCCGATCACGGCCGGCTTGTCACCGATGAGCTTTGTGCCGACGGCGAGCCTGCCCTGGAACGAGGGCATTCCTGCGTCCTCACCGTTCTCGCCCGGGCCCATGTTGCGGTTCGCGCTGGCGGCGATGGAGAGCTTGGTCCCGTCGGCGATCTCCACGTTCTTGGACAGCCTGACCTGCGGCCTGCGGAAGCCGATGTTGCCCGACTTCCGTAGAGCAATGTAGTTCAGCGTCGTCGGAAAGAGCGGGGAGATGATATCTGACGTCTGTCCCGCCAGAATGTCGACGACGTCGGTCTTGAATTCCATGTAGGCCTTGCGCATCAGGGGGTTCGGCTTGTTCTCGGGTCCGCCTCCATAGAGGTCGAACTCGATGAGGCCGGACACAGCGATCGCATCCGAACCACCGCCGTCGAGCTTCACGCCGAGCCTGGTCTGGTTCGCCGTCATGTTGAACTCATCGTCCTCTTTGCCTTCTTCGTACGGCATCACGATGAACGCGAAGTCGCCCTTGTCGGTCATGGCCAAGTCAAGGGACGCGTCCAGCTTGATGTAGCCGTAGAACGTAGTGGTCACGCCCGCGGCCGCGGGCGCGCACATGGCAAGCAGGACAACGAGCACTGCAACTGCCTGGAAACGTCCCGTCATACGCGCATCTCCTCTTTGAGTGTCTCCGTTTTCCCTGGTCAACCGTCCGAGCTAGTCACCCATCTCAATGAGACCGTTCTTCATGAGACAGATGGTTTCCTCGCGAGCCTTCTTGATGATCGCGGTGCTCTTCGCGTAGAGCTCGTCCTTGGTCATCGTGAACCTGGCGAGGCCCTGCTCGATCGCCTTCATACCGACGGCCGTCGCCTCGCGAGGGAAGACCTCCCAGTCGTCCATCGTCGGGATGATGTAGTCGTCGCGGAGTCCTCTGTCCTCGGCGCATGCCGCGAGTTCCATAGCGGCCGCGATACTCATCTCGTCGGTGATAGTGCTGGCGCCCACATCGAGCACGCCGCGGAAGATGCCCGGGAAGCCGAGCGAGTTGTTCACCTGGTTCGGGAAATCCGACCGTCCGGTAGCGACGATTCTGGCGCCGGCCTCCTTGGCCTCCCACGGCCAGATCTCCGGGATCGGATTCGCGCACGTGAAGAGCACGGCGTCCTTTGCCATTGACGCCACCCACTCCGGCTTTATCGTCCCAGGCCCTGGTGCAGACAGTGCTATACACACGTCCGCCCCCTCCATTGCCTCGGCGATCCCACCCTCTCGCCCCTCCTTGTTGGTGATCTCACACATGTGCCAGATCACCTTGCTGTCTCTGAGATCGTCCCGCTTGCGGTTGAGTATGCCGTCTATGTCCACCATGGTTATGTTCTCGGGTGGGTACCCGGCCGAGATCATGACCCTCGAGATCGCGATGTTCGCTGCGCCCGCGCCAATCATCGCGATCTTCACGTCCTCCATCTTCTTACCGACGATCTTGAGCGCGTTCACGAGCCCCGCTAGAGTGACCGCCGCGGTGCCCTGCTGGTCGTCGTGCCATACAGGTATGTCCATCTGATCACGGAGCTCGTCCAGGACATAGAAGCACTTCGGACTCGAGAGGTCCTCGAGGTTGATGCCGCCGAAGGATGGCTGCAGCCACTTGACGGCCTGGATGATCTCATCGGGGTCTTTCGTGTCCAGACAGATGGGGAAGGCGTCGACGCCGCCCAGATACTTGAACAGGATGGCCTTGCCTTCCATTACGGGCATTCCGGCCTCAGGGCCGATGTCGCCGAGACCCAGGACTCGCGTACCGTCCGTGACCACCGCGACCATGTTGCCCTTGTTGGTATGTTCGTAGACCTTCTCCGGGTTGGCCGCGATGTCCTTGCACACGGCCGCGACGCCGGGTGTGTACCAGATGGCGAAGTCGGTGAAGTCCTTGATCCGGCACTTCGGTGTGACAGCCAGTTTCCCCTTGTAGAAGGGATGAAGTCTCATCGCGTCTTCGTTTGGCTTATTGGCCTTGGCCAGCAGTTCCTCTACGTTCGGTTTCTCTGCCACTTGCGCATCCGCCTTTCGCTCGCTGCTCCGGTCCGCTTGGGCCGCCTGGTGGGACATCCGCTCCTGCTCGGAAGAACAGGTCCGTCGTGCCTTCGCGACGTTCCAATACACGGCCGTACCGGGGCGTCCGGCGCGAACCGTCCAGTCTCTGGCACGGGGCTAAGTTGCGCCCCGCTCTCCTCTTGGACTGATGTCAAGACAGGCAGAAGGCGAGCTTCTGCCCGAGCCGATGATTATACAGCCTTGGTGGGTGGAATCAACACCTTTTTGCCGTGTGTAGGGCGGTTTCTGGGCTGGCTGGGGACGTGGGACCCGGCAGCACGCGGGCGATGGGCGGGGTTTATAGGTGACGGCAAGTCGTAAAACACTCTTTACATTTGGTCGGACTAAATGTAAATTGGTCCTCATGGTCAGACGCGACTACTGGACAGATAGAATCCGCCAGGCTTGGGAGAAGGCGCCCATCGTTTGGCTCACCGGGGTTCGCCGGGTGGGGAAGACGACGCTCGCGCGTGCTGTCGCGAACGCCCACTTCCTGAACTGTGATCTGCCGAGTACCGTGCGCCTCCTCGATGACCCTGAGCGCTTCTACGCGTCGGTCTCGGAACCGGTGGTCATCTTTGATGAGATCCACCAGCTTCCCGACCCGAGCCGGGTACTCAAGATCGGGGCCGACGAATTCCCCCACCTCAGAATCCTGGCGACAGGCTCGTCAACTCTGGCTGCGACGCAGAAGTTCCGTGACAGTCTGACCGGGCGGAAGCGAGATGTTCACCTGCTGCCGGTCCTCGCACGGGAGTGCGACGCGTTCGGGGCGCGCGACATCAAGAGGCGGCTGCTGCATGGTGGCCTCCCGGAACCGCTCCTCGCAGACGAGAAGGATCCGGAGTTCTTCGCGGAGTGGCTAGACTCGTTCTACGCGAGGGACATTACGGAACTCTTCAACGTGGGGAAGCGACAGGGATTCCTTCGCCTTGTCGAGAGCGTTCTCCGACAGAGTGGCGGCCTGCTCGAGAAGGGGAACCTCGCAAAGCACTGTGGCCTGAGCCGGCCCACTACCGGGAGCTACCTCGACATCCTCGAGGTAACGCACGTTGCACTCCTGGTCCGGCCCTACCACGCCGGAGGAAGGCAGGAGTTCCTGCGGCGGCCGAAGGCGTACGGGTTCGACACAGGATTCGTCAGCCACTTCTGCGGTTGGGACGAACTCCGAGAACAGGACTGTGGTGTTCTCTGGGAGCATGTCGTGCTTGAGACACTACTGGCGCACCGTGGGCACAGGGACATCTTCTTCTGGCGTGACAAGCAGCAGCGGGAGGTAGACTTCGTCATCCCGGGCGCGGGCGGATTGTGCGACGCCATCGAGTGCAAGTGGGACGCCGACAAGCTCTCGCTTCGCGGACTGAAGGCCTTCCGCAGCAACTACACCGAAGGAAAGAACTACATTATCAGCCCGCAGCTCGGCGATGCCTACACGCGGAACGTAGACGGTCTGGATCTCACGTTCTGCAATCTGCAGCAGTGGGAACAACTGAGCGCGGGAGACGTGTGAGCAAGGCATGACAGTCCAGCAGAGGGTGTGCTCAGAGGCCCCGGCAGGCAGGACAGCCGGGGTCTTTCTCCATCTCGATCACATCGAACTCGGGC
>JAUWBY010000258.1 GCA_030609605.1 Candidatus Eiseniibacteriota bacterium | reverse complement strand
ACTGTGCCTCTTCCCAGAAGACCACTCTGTTCTTGCCTTGTTTCTTGGCCTCATAGAGGCAGATGCGGTCGGCCCTGTCCATGAGCTCGCTCTTCGATCTTGCGTCAGTCGGAAAGAGAGCGCCGCCGACGCTCACGGTTACGCGTCCGATCCTGGCACACGCGGCGTCCGTCGAACCGGTAACGAAGGTGTGTCGCGCCACGTTGCCCCGTATTCGTTCTGCGACTGTCACGGCACTCTCGCGAGTGACTCCGGGAAGAATCACTGCGAACTCCTCTCCCCCGTAGCGCGCTACAATGTCAACCTGGCGGGCACTCTCCATGAGCACGTGTCCCACCTGACGCAGCACGCTGTCCCCAGCGGCATGACCGCACGTGTCGTTCACCAGCTTGAAATCATCGAGATCGATCATGAGAAGTGCCATCGCGTCGCCGCTACGCTTACTCCGTTCCATCTCCCGGTCTAACTGCTCATCGAAGTAACGGCGGTTGTGGATCTGTGTTGTCTGATCCATGAAGATCAGTTCTTCCACCTCAAGTCTGCGCTTTATCAGTCCTCCCGCGAACTCCCCCACGAACTCAACGAGAGCCGCGTCATCGTCGGAAAAGGCGTTGGCTTCACGGCTCCACACCTCCAACGTTCCGTAGACATATGCCTCTGATGTCAGCGGAGCTACGACGATGGATCCGTAGGCTCCCTTCGGGACGGTTCGGGCAAAGCGCGCGTCCTTCGACAGGTCGGTCACAGTAAGGAGGTGTGCGGAGTCCTCAACATCTTGCTTCAGGTGTTTCGGACAGAACTGCTCCTCCTCCGCCCACTGAGCTATCCCCTCAAGCTCGCTGAGGGTGTTCGCCTGTGAGCTCAGAAGATTGCCCGAGAGAAAGAGGGCGATGCGGTCGTATCCGATCGTCTCTCTGAGGAGCTCGTACAGGTAGCTGAAGGGCCCGGCCAGGTCTATGCGCCTGCTTGAGGCGGCGACGGCGTCGAGGATCGCTCTGGGAACCAGGAGGTCGAAGCGTCCGTCGAATTCCGTCGTGTCCTGGGCTTCGAGATGATTACCGGTCTGCTGTCGATCCGTCATGCTGATCTGGGGCTCAGGGACCAGTGTCCGGTTCCGTTCTCCTGCGTTCATGACTAGTGAGAAGGTGTCCAGGGTGATGAGGTCACGGTACTTGAGGTGGGTGCGTCCGTCCCTTTCAACTCGTTCGACGCGTCGCATGTACCCAAGTTCGCACAGGTGCTCCAGCAGGCTGACTGTGCGGGTCTCGAGTTCTCTATGAGAACGACAATGGGTCAGGGCGTGATAGAAGTCGAGTCCCCTTGCATCCAGGCGACTCAGGGGGACAAGATCACGGATGAACTGAGTGTGGGAGAGCTGTTTTCGTCTGGCGATCATGATGGAAACAATCATAGCTGATAGTCAAGAATGAGTCAATCACAGTTACATTGACGAGTCGAAGCGGGGAATCTCCAGCGTCGTGCGAGCAGGCCAATGTTGCATACGGAACTGTGTGGATTGGCACCGTGCTTGCAGAAGAGAAACTGCTGTTCTGAACGGTACGTTCGATGATTTCGCTTGCATGACTATGGCCTCATCGGTATTCTGTCCCATCATGAAACGACTGCTCTGGGCACTGGGTATATGCACGATTCTTGCCGCGACCGGCTGTTCATCGATCGGTGGTGTCGGCGTGCGTGGCGGAGAGCCGGTTTCATCAGGTTCGGAGGGAGAGCAAACTTGGGCCGATTCTCTTGCGGAAGCGGACGTCCTCTACAGGGCAGCACTGGCACGCTACGTCGTGGACGACTGGCAAAGCGCCGGGGAGCTATTGGATCGGACCGTCCAGAAGCTTGATGCTTTCGATCCTGCCGGCGAATCCGACCTGGAGTCATCGCGCGCTTCACTGAAGTCGCGAGCCGAGTACTTCCTTGCCATGGTAGCCCGGAATGGGTATGAGCGAACCCATGTCGTGTCTCCCCCCCCTCAGCCTACTGGCGTTGTCTCCGTAGTTGAGGCGCCGATTGAGGCCGAAACGACGAGAGAACCCGAATCTGTTGAGCCTGTGGTTTCCATCATAGTCAACAAGCGCGTCGAAAAGTGGCTCGACTATTTTCAGGGCCGCGGGCATTCGGTTATGCAGAAGTGGCTGGATCGGAGGTCCAGATATCAGCCAATGGTGGAGGAGATCTTCGAGGAGGTAGGCCTTCCCAAGGATCTGTTTTACTTGGCTCTGATCGAGAGCGGTCTCAACCCTCGTGCCTATTCGCGAGCTCACGCGGCCGGTATGTGGCAGTTCATTTCGAGTCGGGCGCGCATGAACGGCTTGAAAGTTGACTGGTGGGTTGATGAAAGGCGGGATCCTGAGAAGGCGACCCGCGCTGCGGCAGCCTATCTCGTGGAACTCCATGACATGTTCGGTTCCTGGGAACTTGCGCTCGCTGGGTACAACTCCGGGGAGGGACGCGTCGCGAAGGCGCAGCGGAGAAGACCATCATGCCCCGACTACTGGTGCCTCGATCTACCTTCTGAGACGGAGAACTTCGTTCCCAAGTTCATGGCAGCCGTCCTGATAGGAAACGACCCCGAGGCCTACGGCTTTGCAAGCAACTCAGGGAATGCAGCGCTCGAGTACGACTCCATGGAAGTTACTGAGGCGACCGATCTGAGTTTCATTGCGGCGTCGGCCGGCACTTCAGTCGAGCGGATTCGGGAACTCAACCCTGCACTTCGGAGATGGTGCACACCGCCGTCTGCAGGTTCGACGACCGTAAGGGTCCCGGTGGGAACGGCGGAGATCTGTGTCAGTGCCATCGCCAGTGTGCCGGAAAGCGAGCGCATCACGTGGCAGCGTCACCGCGTCACACGAGGTGAGACCCTCTCCGAGATCGCGAACGGATATGGGACGAGCATCAGCGCCATAGTCTCAATCAATGACATCAGGAGTGCGCACCGGATCTACCCTGGCGACTATCTTATCATTCCCATCGGTCCGGAGGGCGGCGCGCGCTCCGGTCACTACTCATCCGGTGAAGACAACTTCACCCACTACATGGTGAGACGTGGCGACACGATCTCTTCCATAGCGCGTCGCCATGGCAAGAGCACCAGGGCGATCCTAAGATCCAACGGTCTTGGCTGGAACTCCAGAATATACCCAGGCGACAGGATCCGAATCCCGATGTAGATCAATGCAGTGATGCTGCGTTCAGGTCCCGATGTTGTCCGGACACCAACCTACGATAGCCCTCACAGCATACACAAGAATAGAGGCTCCCAGGATCATCCACCCTGGGAGCCTCTTCGGTTTTCATAGAGCCGCGGTATTGCCGCTATTGAGTGATCCTGTGAGCCCGAGCTTTCGCTCCAATGATGGCGATCCGGCCCTCAGCGATATTGGGGATATCGGATACGATTGCCTCAATCATGACATCGGAGGATTCCACCATCGCCCAGATTGGAACCGTCGTGTCTACGCACGCGTAGCGCCATGATGTGTAATCCACCTCATCTGCTGTCAGATCGATCCCGAGCCACGGGTTGCGGGCGGT
>JAUWBY010000340.1 GCA_030609605.1 Candidatus Eiseniibacteriota bacterium | reverse complement strand
GCGGGCACCCCGCTTGGTTTGACGAGTCTCCGCCATCACACGCTGCGATGTCAAGACGCACTCTTATCTTCCTCCGGTTCTGTCCGCGCGAGCCGAGGGAGCACTCTGTTCGAAGGAATCGAAGAGACGGAAGCGGACCGCCTGGTCACCGAGGAAACCCGCAGGCTCACCGTCCACGATGTACGGGCGATACCGCCAGCGACGGAGAGCCCTCAGGGCGGCGCGTTCGCAGGCGCGGTCCACTTCCGACCGCAACAGCCACGCATTCACCACGTCGCCCGTCTTCGTAACGTGCAGGCGAAAGACAACCACACCCTCGATTCCTGCTGCCATGGATGAAACGGGATACTCAGGCTTCACGAGATGCAGAACTACCATGTCCTGGCTCCGGGGCTGTGGCAACGACTTCTCGAGCTGAACGAGGAGATCACTACCAACGTTCGCGTCATCATCCGCGTCGCAGAACTCGAGCGTCTCGCTCCCCTCGTTCGGCACGGCCCAGTCGGTGATCGTGATCGGGACTACGCGAAAGAAGTTGGTCGCTCCGGATCTAGCCGTCGATCGGGCATCGGACTCCACGTCCGACGTCGCACGCTCTATCGATACTTCCGGTAGGATGTGAGTCGGTCCGTAGTAGCCAATGTGGCGGACAAGCGGTATCTGATCTCCGAACGGCGCCGTTGCCAGCGTCAGAACAAGGTGTGCTGCAGCAGAGAAAACCACGGCGATCAACATGCCGCGTCTGTACGCAGCGTCCCGCTCACGCCACACCTGTGTCTTCTGCAGATGATGTCGGTCCACGCCTTGGCGAACCTTCCGGGGAGCATCCGGTGCGGCTCCATCCTCTCAGAACTGGAACTCCTTCGGGATGACAACGATGCCGCTCTCGGTGGTTGTGAAGCGCTTCGCATCCTCTTCGGGATCATAGCCGATCTGTGTCTTGGGCGGAATCCGCACACCCTTGTCGACAATGACGCGGCGAAGCTTCGCGTAGCGCCCGACGTCGACGTCCTCCATGAGGATGCACTCAAACGCGTAGCTGTGGCTGTTCGTTCTTACACCAGGCGACAGAACGCAGCGCTGGATCCTCCCGCCCGAGATGATCGCGCCGGTAGAGACGATGGAATCCACCGCGGCACCTATCCTCCCTCCTCCTCCCGCCCCGGCGAACACGAATTTCGCCGGGGGGTGTCCTCCCTGGTACGTGTGGATCGGCCAGCTCGTGTCGTACAAGTTCAGCTGCGGAACAATCTCCACGAGGTCCATATTGGCGGCCCAATAGGCGTCTGTCGTCCCGATATCGCGCCAGTAGCCGGGTTCGTCTCCATCCCTGAACACAAACACCCTCACGTCCGCTCCCTGTTCCACCATCCTGGGGATCACGTTGTGGCCGAAGTCATACTTGCCCTCCGCGATCACCGTCCTGAGGATCTCTATCATGGCCTCAGTCTTGAACACGTAGATCCCCATCGAAGCCAGTACGCGATCGGGAGCGCCCGGCATCGTCTTCGGATCATCGGGCTTCTCCTGGAAGCCGCGCACGATCATCCGCTCATCCACTTCGACTATGCCAAGACCGGATGCGTCATCGACGCTGCGCTCCTGCACGCAGATCGTCACGTCACCACCGGATGCCGCGTGGAAAGCGAGAATTGAATTGTAGTTCATCGCATAGATATGGTCGCCCGACAGAATGAGCGTGAACCGAGGTCCGACGCGATCCAGCAGATGCACATTCTGCCATATGGCATCGGCGGTGCCTCGGTACCAGTCTTCGCCGAGGCGCTGCTGAGCGGGCACGCTCTCAATGAACTCGCCCACCCAGTGACTGAGGAATCCCCATCCTTGTCTCAGGTGCAACGCGAGCGACCGCGACTTGTACTGCGTGAGCACGAAGATCCGTTTGAGACCCGAGTTGATGCAGTTCGAAAGACTGAAGTCGATGATGCGGTAGATGCCGCCAAACGGGACGGCCGGCTTGGCGCGGTCTCGGGTCAGCGGCCAGAGTCGCTTCCCCTTGCCGCCGGCCAGCACCATCACGACTGTCTCTTTGTTCATCCAACCTCCTCATCCGGATCTGTCATGCGCAGCATCACTAGCAGCGCACGGCCCGGGCCGCGCCCAAGGCGCGACCCGGCACGGTTTGGTATCTCGGAAACAGCATTCACAAGATGCTACTCGTAGCGCACCATGTCTCCGGCATCGAAACCCGACCCACTGACGACCGAACAGATGGCGTACTTTTCCTTAATG
>JAUWBY010000215.1 GCA_030609605.1 Candidatus Eiseniibacteriota bacterium | reverse complement strand
GGTCCCCGAGCATCCAAAGAGGAAGCCGAGGCGGAGGCGCACTATCGAGAGGGTGAAACTCACGTAAGGCCGGTTCAGACGGACATACGGAAACACCAGGCGGTCGGCTCCGTGAGGAGCCGGCCGCAGCTTTTGTCGGGTAGCCTTGACTTGTCGATTGGACTGGCTTAGCATCCCTCTTGCCGCGTCGTGGTGGCTGCGGTGCGCTGTCCGTCACATCCATATGAGCTGATGGAGGTCGTTCGTGGATTCGAGACACGTAACGAGGGAGAGGCTGGGCGAGCTTCTCGATCGTTTCGCGAAATGCAGGGTCGCGATTCTCGGTGATATGATGCTGGATCGCTACGTCTGGGGCAATGTCAACCGCGTCTCACCGGAGGCGCCCGTTCCGGTCGTGGAAGTCACCAGGGAGACCATCCGGTTTGGAGGGGCGGCCAACGTCGCTGAGAACGTAGCGTCACTCGGAGCATCGGCCATCGTCGTCGGCGTCGTCGGCCGGGACGAGCACGCGCACCTCTTGACCTCGCTTCTTACGGAGCGAGGCGTCGATATCTCGAAGGTCCTCGAGGTGGACGGACGGCCTACCACAACGAAGACACGGATAATCGCCCACAGCCAACAGGTCGTCCGAGCCGATCGGGAGGACCTCCGGCCCCTCAGTGCCGACACCGAGTCACGACTTGTGGAACTCGCCACCGAAGCGATCGCATCTGCCGATGTTCTGGTTATCTCCGACTACGGCAAGGGCGTGGTGAGTGAACGAGCGCTCGCAGCAGTCCTGGAGCAGGTGCGTGAGGCGGGAAAACTCGTCTGCGTCGATCCGAAGGAGTCGCACTTCGCGAGCTACACGGGAGTCACTGCCATCACGCCGAATCAGAAAGAGACGGCGGGTGCCGTGGGATTCGGGATACGAGGGGAAGAGGACTTGTTGAGAGCAGGTTGGGAGCTCCGGAAGAGACTCGGCGCGGAGTGCGTGATCATCACGAGGGGCGAGGAGGGCATGTCGCTCTTCATGAGGGAGAGCGAGCACGTCCATCTCCCGACCGTGGCAAGAGAAGTGTTCGACGTCACGGGCGCTGGAGACACCGTCGTCGGCGTATTGGCCGTGGCGCTCGCAGCTGGCGCAACGATGGTCGAGGCGGCGGTCGTGGCCAATCATGCCGCGGGCATGGTGATAAGAGAGATCGGCACCGCATCGGTGACGATCGATGAGATAGCCCGGTCGTTCGAGGAGACTGGAGGAGAGTAGACGTGGGCGAGGTTGTGTCACGTGAAGAGCTGATGCGGATCCGCGATGAGGTCCGTGCAGCGGGAGAGACCATCGTTTTCACAAATGGCTGTTTCGACATAATCCACCGTGGCCACACGGACTACCTCTCTCGCGCTAGATCGCTGGGTGATATCCTTGTTGTCGGTCTCAACACCGACAGATCGGTCCGCGCGCTCAAGGGTGAGACAAGACCGATAGTCCTGGAAGATGATCGTGCGCATGTGCTTGCGGCGCTCACGTCCGTCGACTACGTCTGCCTCTTCGACGAAGACACTCCGCAGGAGCTCATCGCCGCGATCGTGCCGGATGTGCTGGTCAAGGGCGCCGGCTACTCGAGGGAGAACATAGTCGGGGCTGATCTCGTGGAAGAGCACGGAGGGAAGGTCGTTGCGCTCGAAGCGTTGGAAGGTCGCTCGACGCGCTCTATCGTCGACAGGATTCTGGAAGCTCGGCCCGGCCGCTAGAAAAGACGTGAATGCACCAGTCGCCGCTGGACTGTCCACCGCAAATAGAGTATCCTCGTATCGTTGTTCGGCAGTCGTATTCCTGGCTGTCGGCGGATCGGTGGAACGACATCCGCGCGGTCCATCTGATATCTGGGATCCCCCAGGTGACCGTGTTCAAGTGAACGCGGGGCATGGGGGATTCATGTGCGATTGGCCGTGTGCGTCGCGGCCTCAAGGTGACGCGATAGTAATCTATGAGGAAGTCAAGGAGAGGTCTGCATGGAGAGGCGACGTGTAGTTATCATGGGTGCGGCGGGGAGGGATTTTCACAATTTCAATCTGGTCTATCGTGACCGCGAGGAGTTCGAGGTTGTGGCGTTCACAGCGACTCAGATTCCCGACATAGACGGTCGGGCGTATCCGACAGAACTCGCCGGCAGACTCTACCCGGACGGCATTCCGATTCACGCGGAGGAGGAACTGCCACGCCTGATCAGGGAACTCAACGTTGATGATGTCGTCTTCGCGTACAGCGATGTGCCGCACGAGTACGTGATGCACAAAGCGTCGCAGGTCAACGCCCTCGGAGCCAACTTCGTGCTCCTCGGTGCACGCGAGACGATGCTCAAGTCCAGGAAGCCGGTAATCGCGATCTGCGCGACCCGGACGGGATGTGGAAAGAGTCAGACGACGCGACGCGTCGCGGAGATCCTGACCGAGGCCGGGAAGAAGGTCGTCGCCATCAGACATCCGATGCCGTACGGCGATCTGACGAAGCAGATCTGGCAGAGGTTCGGCAGCTACGAAGACATGGCAGAGCACAAGTGCACGATCGAGGAGATGGAGGAGTACGAGCCTCATATCAACCGCGGAAACGTCGTCTTCGCGGGAGTCGATTACAGACGCATCCTGGAAGAGGCTGAGAAGGAGGCGGACGTCGTTCTGTGGGACGGCGGCAACAACGACGCGTCCTTCTACGAAGCCGATCTCTACATCGTGGTGGCCGATCCGCATCGCGTCGGTCACGAGCTCACGTACTACCCCGGAGAGCAGAACCTCAGGATGGCCGACATCGTCATCATCAACAAGGAGGATTCCGCGGAGCAGACGGAGATAGATCGGCTTGTTCTCAATATCGAGTCGGCGAACCCGGAAGCTCTGATCATGCACGCCGATTCGCCAGTAGTCTTCGAAGAGGATGTCGATCTAAAGGGCAAGCGAGTATTGGTCATCGAGGACGGCCCCACGCTGACTCACGGCGGCATGACGATCGGGGCCGGCACCGTGGCTGCCGCGCGTGCCGGTGCGATCCTTGTTGACGCACGCGACAAGGCCGTTGGCAAGATCAAGGAGATGTACGAGAAGTACCCGAGCATTGGAGCGCTCCTGCCTGCGGCCGGCTACAGTGATGAGCAGGTGGCTGACCTGGAGAAGACCGTGAACTCGGTCGATTGCGACTACGTTGTTGTGGGCACTCCGATCGATCTCAGGAGGGTCATCACAATAGAGAAGCCGAGCGTGCGCGTCACGTACGATCTGGACGTCAAGGGTACTACTACGCTCGTGGACGTTCTGAAGAAGTTCCTGTGATACTGGGCCTCTCACGCCCGGCACACCGGGTCGGGGCGAATCTCCGGAACCGCAGCAACCATGGGGGGATCACTTGAAGATCCATGAGTACCAGGCCAGAGAGATCCTGAGCGGGTATGGGGTCCCGATTCCTCATTTCGAGGTCGTGGATGATTCCAGTGACGCGCGCCGCGTTGCCGAGGAGATCGGCAGTATGGTTGTCGTCAAAGCTCAGGTGCACGTGGGCGGTCGCGGCAAGGCCGGCGGCGTCAAATTGGCGCAGACTCCCGGCGAGGCAGAGGCGCACGCGTCGGCCATACTGGGGATGGACATCAAGGGCCTTACGGTCGAGAAGATCATGGTGGCGGACGCCGTCGATATCGACCGCGAGTACTACGTTGGAATCGTTGTCGACCGCGCCTCCAAGAGGCCGGTGTACATGGTGAGTGCCGCCGGTGGAGTGGACATCGAAGAGGTTGCAGCGACGGCCCCCGAAAGGATCCACAAACACCCGGTCGATCCGGAGGACGGACTCTCGGAAGCCGATGCGCGAGAGCTTGCAGGGAAGCTCGATACGAGACCACATGTGGCTCGTGACATCGCAGTCGTTGTGGAGAAACTGTACGAGGCTTTCACCGGAAGCGATGCCTCGCTCGCGGAGATAAACCCGCTGGTTGTCACTCCGGACGAGCAGGTCTGGGCGGTCGATGCGAAGATCAACATCGACGACAACGCGCTCTTCCGTCATCCCGACATTGAGGCCATGCGCGATCCCTCCAGTGAGACCGATGAACTGAGGCGGGCGCGAGAGATGGGTCTCTCGTACATCAAGCTTGAGGGCGACGTTGGCTGTATCGTGAACGGGGCCGGCTTGGCCATGACCACCATGGATGTCATCAAGTACTACGGTGGTGAACCTGCCAACTTCCTCGACATCGGCGGAAGCTCGAGCCCAGAGAAGATGCAGACCGCCATCGACATAATCACGGGCGACCCAAACGTCAAGTCGATCCTCCTC
>JAUWBY010000045.1 GCA_030609605.1 Candidatus Eiseniibacteriota bacterium | reverse complement strand
TGGCCGCGACTCGCCTCTTCCGGGGGTGACTCTACAAAGATGTCGGGCTCGATGCCCCAATTCTCAAGATTGCGATCGTCCAAGTCGAACCAGCCCGATCCGGGAACCCGGAACATCGTTCCGTCGATGAGCCTCACGTCGTTCGTTCCGATGACGGCTCCATACGTGGGAACGCCTACCACCGGACCGAGACCCAGAGCCTTCCAGCCCATTGGGAAGATCTCCGCGTCGCTGTAGCACGTCTCATCTATCACGAGAACGAGCGGCTTCCCCCACAGCTCGAGCGGGCTCCTGGTCGGGGGTCTCGTCCTGCTCGTCGTGTAGCCGTACGGCCGCCTGTCCAGGAACCTCAGGATCTGATCATGGACCGACCCGCCACCGTTCCCGCGAATGTCGATGACGAGCGCGTCCTTACCTGATCCCTGTGCAAACAGGTCTTCCTCGAACTCGAAGAGGTTGCCGACCCCCATCCCTGCTATGTGCAGATACCCGACCCGACCACCTGAGTTCTCCTCCACCATCCTCCGGTTCTTCCTTACCCACTCCTCGTAGATCAGGTTTCGCATCGTCCCACCACTGACCGGACGAATCTCAAGCTCACGTGCTTTCCTGCCTGCAGGGTTGTCTGCGATTTCTATGATGATTCTGGTACCGGCCTTGTCCTGAAGGAAGCGCACCCAGTTGTCGCCGGGTTCGATCGTCCGGCCATCAACCGAGAGAATGTAATCGCCGGGCTCAACACCGGCTCGGTCGGCCGGGCTGTCGGGAACAACATCTCTCACCTTCACTCCCGACCCGTCCCAGTTCTCGAAGTGCCGGATCCCGAGCCTGCCGGTGCCGATGCCCCCACCGCCCCACTTGTAGATACCCAGATGCGATGCCGAAAGCTCACCGATCATCTCTCTCACGACCGCACGAAACTCCTCTTCGGTGTACGCGGCGATTGCCCACGGCTCATACTTCTCCTTCATCGCCTCCCAATCCACACCGTGGAACTCCGGGTCGTAGAAGCCGTTCCACAGGAGTCGCCACGCCTCGTTGAACATCTGACGGCGCTCGTCCGGGATATTCACGGTCGTCCTGACGGAGAAACCGACCTGCCCCCGTCCGCTGATGCTTCCGTCGTCGGAAGATATCGACACACTCTTCAGCCTGCCGTGGCTTATGTAGTAACAGGTCGTTCCATCCGAATCCCATGTGATCTCGTCCGGACCCGCTCCCCCCTCGGAGACCTGGTGAAGCCTGTTGCCCTCCCAGTCGATTATCCAGAGGTCGTCACTCCCCAGCGTCCCCGAGCGGAACGCGAAGTGATGTCCGTCCGGTGTAGCCGAGTAGAAATCGTAGCCGCCCCGCATGTTCATGATCGTGATGGTGCGCTCGTTGATGCCATCGAACTCTATCTCAACGATGACGGCATCATCCTCGTCTTCGGGCTCGTCGTCCTCGTCGGACCGCCCTCCGGCTTTGGCGTCCTCCGCGTCCTTACGTTCCTCGTCCGTCATCCAGTAGTCACCGCGCGTGAGCCAGACGTACTTCAACGTGTACTGGCCGTTGTCCGTCCGCGAGGCGAAGCAGAGACGCTTCCCGTCGTCAGTCCACTGAGGTTGGAAATCGTCGTTCGGGTGGTCGGTGATGTTGCGCGCATCTCCGCCGTCGGCCGGCAGAATGAAGATGTCCTCCCTGTGTGCCAGCGTCGTGCGCGACAGGGCGATCCACTTGCTGTCAGGCGACCAGCTGACGTGAAGGATATCGGCGTCCGGAAGGAGTTCTCTCCTATCGGACCCGTCGGGATCCATCACCCAGAGGTAGTCATCACCGTGCAGGTAGGCGATCGTGCTCCCGTCCGGCGAGACCATCGGCCTCTCGTCATCCTCCGGCGAGTCGGTCAACTGCACGATCTCACGTCTGAGCGACTTCGAAAGCAGTTCCTCTTCGCCGTCCGTCGATCGGACAGCGAAGATGTCGCAGTTTCCGTTCCGATCAGACGTGAAGAGAAGCGTTTCACCGTCGGGCATCCAGGCCAGTTCCCGCTCTCGTGCCGCCGTCTCGGTGATTCGCATCGCGGTCCCCGTATCGCCGTCATCGAAAGGACAGACGAAGACCTCCCCCCGCACAACAAGAGCCAGTTGGGATTCATCCGGACTCAGAGCGTACTTCGTGACACCGCTCGACAGGGTCAGTCTGAGATCCTCATTCCATCTGATATCGGTCCGCGCAAAGATCTCCACGAGCTCCGGTTCCCCACCACCGGTGGCGAGCTTCCAGACTCCCGCGTTCCACTCGTAGGCGATCAGGGTTCCATCGTCCGAGATGCCCGCTGCCTGCACGCCGTCGTGATCGTGGAATGTCACCTGCGATGCAGGTCCGGCGACCCGAGGCTTTCCATTGTCGCCCGGCAGATCGAGAATCACCTTGCTGTCCGGCAGATCGAGGGCCACCTTCCAGATGTTCGCTACCGCATCGTCACGCTCAGACATGAAGAAGAGCGTCTTTCCGTCGCTCCCCCACATTGGTCTGTCGTCGTCACCGGCGTAGGACACAATGTGATAGCTCGGACCACCGTCGTAGGCGCGAAGCCAGATGTCGCGCGAGGCACTTCCCCGATAGTGCTTGCGCCACCACGGAGTGTGCCCGCGAACGAACGCTATCCAGCGGCCGTCTGGTGAGACCGAGGCGTTGTAAGCGTCGTCGGCAATGATTCTCCGCGGCATGCCGCCGTCGACGGAGATCTCGTAGAGCTCGCTCTCCGTTGTATCCCGCAGAGACGTGAAGAAGAGAGAACCGCCACCCGGAGCCCAACACTGAACCCTGTCCCACGCATCATGGCAGGTGAGCTTCCTGGGAACACCTCCCCAAGCATCCATGACGTAGACATCGCCATTCCCCATTCTGTCCGAGCTGAAAGCGAGTGAGGTTCCGTCGGGGGACCATCGTGGAACGTCGTCGTAGGCTTCGTGAACCGTCAAACGCTGTGCCCTCCCACCATCTGAGGAGACGCGCCACAGATCACCCACATAGGAGAACGCTATCGCGCTTCCATCCGGCGAGGGCACGGGCTGCCTGGCGTTCATGATCGGTTCCTGGGCACCCACCGTCACGGCCATGACCGAGAGGGACAGCAGCACGAACAGCGCCTGGATCCCGGAGAAATGCTGGTTGTGGGTCTTCACAGAACCCTCCTCGAATAGTTCTCCGCCGGTAGCACTCAATGGAATGTTTTTCCACTAGTAGCGTTCAACGACCTTTTCCTTGAGATGGCAGATCTCGTTCCATTGGACTATCATGAAACCGCTTCCGTTGTATTGGAGAAGCGAATAGCCGGCGTTGTCCATGTAGAACTTCCAGAAATACCCTTCCGTCATGCCGAGCACGGCCCCCGCCAGGACGCGCGCGACCGATCGGTGAGTAACGACGACGATCCGCTCACCATCGTGCCTGGCGGCAAGATCCAGCAGGCGCGGGTAAGCGCGCTCGCGGATCTCGGCCAGCGTCTCGCCTCCAGGTATCCTGAGATGCTCAGGCTCTGTCGTCCAGAGCCTCCAGGCGTCCGGCTCGGTATCGCGGACCTGCGTCTTCTTCACACCCTGCCATTCACCGAGGTCTATGTTATTGAACGCCTCGTCGACGATCGGTTCCAGCCCGTGCTCCCCGGCGATCGCACGTGCCGTAGCGAGCGCCCTCGCAAGCGGGCTCGTATAGACGGCTACGATCGGCGGTGATTTGAGCGCTTTCGCCAGCGCCTCCGCCTGCTCACGGCCGCAATCGTTCAGTTCCACATCGAAGCGGCCGCGGAAGACGCCTTCCCTGTTGAGCTCCGTCTCGCCGTGCCTCACGAGGATGATGTCTGTCATACCCTCTCCGTGTAATCCCCTGCAGTCTGGGTCTAGTGTCGTCCTGCCGGGAATGTGATCCCCTGCAGTCCAGCTCTAGCTCCGTCCTGCCGGGAAGAGAAACTTCAGTGCTCTCGGGAATCTGGCCGACCACGCCCGCTCATTGTGCGGAGCGTCTTCGTCCTCAACATACTTGAGATTCCGCCCAAGCTTGAAGCCGTACCCGATCAGCGTGTCTCTCACGGCCCGATGAGCTTCAATGACATCACTGACGTCGTCGTTGTTCGCGTCGGTGCGATCCTCCGCCGTTCCCATGTCCATCCAGATCCTGAGGCCGTCGGGAGGCGGAAGCTCCTCGATCATGCGCACGATCTGGCTATCCGCCCACCAGTATGAGGGCGACATGGCTCCGATGCGCGTGAAGACATCCGGGCGCGTCCAGCCGAGATAGAGTGATGCGATTCCACCGAGCGACGAGCCCATGACGCCGGTGTGCTCCGCATCCGTGAGCGTTCTGTACTCGGCGTCTACGTATGGCTTCAGATCGTTGATGATGAAATCGGCGTAGAGTCTGGCGCCGCCCCCACCTCTGACCGGGTCCACGGTCGGCGTGTACTCGTAGACGCGATCGCCGGTGTTGTAAATGCCTACGACGATAAGGGGAGCGATCTGGCCCTCCTCTATCATGCGTGTCGTTGTCTCGTCAACGTTCCACTCGACACCGACGAAGGCGGACCCGGCATCGAAGAGGTTCTGGCCATCGTGCATGTACAGAACCGGATATCTCCGCTCCTTGTCATCGCGGTAACCTGGGGGAAGCAGTATCACGATCGCTCTTGTGTTACCGAGTTTGGTAGCCGCGAAATCAAGCAGGAGATCGACATCCCCTGTGACGCTGTGTGTCTCCGGGACCGGCGAGAAATCACGCCAGTTCTCCACGGTTATCGGAATAGCTTCGTCTCCGACGACCTCGTACTCGCGATCCGCGATCTCCTCGAAATCAGTCCCCTTTTCCACCGTCCCCCAGCTTCCCCGCGTGAACTTGAACTTGAGCTCGGTCCCTACGGGGAGCACAAGGGTGATGGCGTAGAGCTGGTCGCCTACACTGCCGAGTTCCACCTTGCCGGGGTCCCACGGCCCAAGAGAGGTGAGATTGCCGGAGATGTAGATTCGCGCGTCTTCTGGAGTGTATTCCGGAGTGTGAACCTTGAAGGTGATCATGGCGGATCTTCCGTGCGCCGGCGACGGAAGGCCTGCGGCCAGAACAAGTATGGCGGCCAGAATCGTGATGCTCCGAAGCGGTCTAGGCCTCATCGTTTCCTCCCCATGAAATCCTCTTGCGTCATCGCTCCCCGCGGAAGTAGTCTCTGCACGAGAAAGGTACCGACAGGGGGAATGCCTTGCCCGACAAAGAGTATCCCGAAACGACGAGATGGAAGACAATGACGGTGATCGCGACTCTCGCCGCGCCGCTCTTCGCCGTTCTTTGGCTGGGAATAACACTCAGCCCCCAGAGTGCGTCGCTACCAGCTGCGATGGCAAAGATCGTCTTCGCGATGATAGCCGTCGGCGCCGGTATCCTCGGCACACGCTGGCCCACCGCCTCCGGAGTGGTTCTCGGGTTCCAGACACTCGTCGCGCTCTCTTGGATCCTCTTTAGAATCGGCGCCCACGGACCGGAATCAGTCCTTCGCACGGTACTTCTTCTCGTAGTCCCGCTTGCCGCCGCGTCCGTGCTTCTCATACTCGCCGGCGGCATCAGGGCGGGCACCTGGCCACGCGCACGATTCAACAAGACCGTGTGAGGGCCGGACCCCAATCAGATGCCACCTCCAATGATAGCCTTGAGCTTGTCGGCCACGACCAGGCGCATCGTGTCCCGGTTGCCTTGGGTCAGGCGAACAACCTCCACGTCATCTCTCGCGCGCACAGCATCGAGGAATTCATTGCTTCGGTCCTGAATCGTGCCGAGAACGGGAGTTCCGGAGTCGAGAGCGCGGATCGCGGCCTTCTGAAAGCTCTTGGAACAGAGCTCCATTCGACCTATCTCGTCCATAACGATCAGGCCCGACACGGCGATGCCGCGCTCAAGCGCGGACACGCCCACTCTCTCAAGATCCGCCCGATTGACGCCGTACTTCCCGACTCTGTTCGGGCTCCTGAGGTCTACCCGCGCGAGGATTCCTCTTCCCCCGCGCATATCGATGATATCGAACCCGATGCGGTCACCGCCACGTCTGACTTCCGATGTGTAGAACCCACCCACATCGATCTCGAGCTCTTCAATGACAGCCCGGATGACGGTCGTCTTTCCGATCCCCGGGGGGCCGGTCAGAAACAGGTTCTTCTTCACAAGCTCATCCATGTGTGGCCCACATCTTCGAGGCCCTTGGCGCTATTCGTGGTTCATTCTCCGGTCTCGGCGAGCACGTCGTTGTACAGCCGGACAGTGGCGTCCACCATGTGCTCGACAGTCAGATGCTCTTGGACGAAACTCATCCCCGCCGCCGCCAGGCGCGAGGCGAGATCCCTATCGGAGAGCAATCGCGTCACTGCGCCGGCAAGGCCCGCTGCATCACCGGACGCAACAAGGAGGCCGGTCTCGCCGTTTCGGACGAGTTCCGGTATGCCGCCGACGGCCGTAGCGACAACGGGAGTACCGGTGGCGAGCGCCTCCAGCACCGCGACCGACAGCCCCTCCCGTGATCGCGGGCAGTTCACCGACACGTCAAGCGATGCCAGTATGTCAGGGACGTCGGCCCTGTAGCCGGCAAACACGACGCTGTCGGCAATTCCCAGCTCTGCAGCGACCTCACGGAGGGGTGGTCTATCAGTGTGATGCCCCGCAAGCAGGAACACGGTCTCCGGCGTGTCCGACAGTACCATCTGAGCGGCTTTGAGAAATGTGTCGTGTCCTTTCGACGGACCGTAGGCGTTCGCTATCATACCAACGAGGGGAACATGAGGGCCAAGCCCGAACTCCGCCCGTACCCCAGAGCCGTCCCTCCCTGGACTGTAGGTAGTCGAGTCGACTCCATCGTGAATCACCGCAATCCTACCCCGCGGCACACCGAAATCCACAAGTACGCCCGCCACGGCTTCTGAGACTGCGATGATCCGTGTCACGCCTCGTGAGCAGTACTTGACCCTGCTTCCGAGATTCGACTGCGGCTCGAGCGCCGTATGCCGCGACACGATGAATGGCCGCCTTGTTGCCCATGCCACCAGAAGCCCGATCGAGTGCGCGTGAGCGCGGTGCGCGTGGATGATCCGGCTTCGCCTCGAGCGAACGACAGAAGCCAAGCGAGCGACGGCGAACGGATTGAGCTCGGAACGAAGCTCAGCACCCACGAGATCGATCCCCTCCGTGTTCGCGCGGTCCCAGAGGATGCTTCCCGGAGTCGTTGCCAGCGTCACTTCGTGCCCGCGGCGTTTGAGACCCACGACCGTGGCCAGCGTCTGGGACATTGCCCCTGTCCACATAGGGGCTTCTATGATGTGTAGAATAGACAGCTTGCGGTCTGAGCGATTCGTCATCGTCCCCGGCAGCATCTAGGACTGCACCTCCTTGAGCTCCGCGGAGACCATGATACCGGCCTCGTCAGTCCCCACAAAACCGTCTCCAGGCGGCGATTCGGTGTCGCCATTCCAGAGCACATGCTCCACCGCTTCCGCGTTGGAGACATCCCGAAGCTCGCCCGTCAATTGCTTGATCTTCTCCCACAGTTCCTGACTCGCGGCGATTCTGAGAACGCCGACGGGCGTCGCCACGGACACCTTGTTCGTCGACTTGATCTTCCTCATTCCCTCGATGACGGCCAGACCGAGTTCACCCGACTCGAGCGCAGCCTTGTCATGCCATTCCTGAGGAGGTTCCGGCCACGCCGCAATGTGGATCGACTCAACACCCTCTCTCTCCGCGAAGAAAAGCGAGTATATCTCCTCGGTAATGTGCGGCATGACGGGCGCCACCATCTTGAGAACGCCCAGAAGCGTCTGATAGAGAGCGTACTGCGCCCCGCGCCTGGCCGCATCGTCGTAGCCTTCATCCCCATAGAGCCGCTTCTTTGCAATCTCGATGAAGTTGTCACAGAGATCGTGCCAGAAGAAGCGCTCCACCGCATCGAGCGCTCCGTTGTAGTCGCCGACCTCGAAGCTACGCGTCGCGCGATCGACCGTCACGGCGAATCGGGCGAGAAGCCATCTGTCGGGAGCGCCAAGCTCTCGCGGCGCATCCGCGTCGAAATCCTCGAGTCGCATGATAGCGAATTTCGAGGCATTCCACAGCTTCACGACGAAACGCTTGCCGGCATCAAAGAGATCGTATGAGAAGACCGTGTCGGTCCCCAGCCGGCTTGAACAGGCCCAGTAGCGAGTTGCATCGGCCGACCGTTCTTCTATGATGGCCGTCGGCGAGTGGCTGCCCGCGTTCTTCGATTTCGATATCTTCGCCCTGTCGGGGTGCAACACGTGACCCGAGATCATGGCCGTACGCCATGGGATCTTCTCCTCGTTGAGCACGCTCTTCACGACCGTATAGAATGCCCACGTGCGGATAATGTCGTGCGCCTGAGGCCGCATGTCCATGAGGTACTCTGTTCCGTTGTCGCTCTTCAAGAAGCGCTCAAGTCTTGAGTCCTCCTCGCCCCATCTGATATTCAGAAACGGCGTGCATGACGATGTCATCCACGTATCCATGATGTCGTGCTCGGGTTCGAATTCCGATCCGCCGCACTTCGGACACACATCGACCGGCGGAGCAGTAACAGTCGGGTCGACCGGAAGCTGCGACTCGTCCGCCAAGATAACCTCACTGCAGCTCGAGCATGTCCAGACGGGAAACGGAACCCCGTAGTAGCGCTGTCGCGATATGCACCAGTCCCACTTCAAGTTTTCGACCCAGTTTCGAAAGCGCACTTCCATGTAGTCGGGGTACCACGCGACCTTCGCCCCGGCCGCGATGATCTCGTCTTTGATGTCGAGCACGCGGATGAACCACTGGTGTGCCACGGCGAACTCTATCTCGGTCCCACAGCGTTCGTGGGTGTTCACAGCGTGACTGATGGACCGCTCGTTTCTCACGAGGCCCGCTTCCTCAAGATCTTCGACGATCCTCTTGCGAGCCTTCTTGATGTAGAGACCCTCGTAACCCGTCGCCAGCTCATTCATATGGCCGTTGTCGTCGAGGGCGATCCGCGTCTCGAGTCCGTGCTCCTGCCACCACGTGATGTCGGTTGTGTCACCGAACGTGCAACACATCACGAGACCGGTCCCCTTTTCAGGATCCGCCTTCTCGTCTGCGAGGATCGGCACGTCGTGACCGAAAATGGGAACGGTCGCCTTCTTCCCGATGAGCTCCGCATAGCGCTCATCGTCGGGGTGCGCAAACATCGCTACGCACGCGGGAAGCAGTTCAGGCCTCGTTGTTGAGACGACGAGATCGCGATCCCCAAGCTTGAAGGCCACGTCATAGAAGACGGTATCGCGCTCGGCGTCCTCGATGTCCGCCTGCGCGATGGCCGTGTGGCACTCGGGACACCAGAGGGTCGGCGCCTCACGCGTGTAGGCACGGCCCTTTCGATAGAGGTCGATGAACGATCGCTGCGAAATGCGCTGCGATCTTGGATCGATGGTTGAGTAGTCCTGGCTCCAATCGACCGACAACCCCACGCTTTTCCAGAACGTGCTGAACTCCTTCTCATACTCCTTCGTGAGTTCGAGACACATCTGAACGAACTTCTCCCGGCCGACATCGCTAGCCTTGACGCCCTTCTCCTTTTCGACGAGACGCTCGCTCGGCAGGCCGTTGTCATCGTACCCGAATGGATAGTAGACATTGAAACCCATCATCCTCCAGAAGCGAGCGATCACTTCAGTCTGAACGTAGCTGAAGACGTGGCCGATGTGAATCCTCCCGGAGACTGTCGGGGGCGGTGTGTCTATGCTGTAGATCGGTCGGTCGGGGACCCGGTCGAAATGAAAGAGCCCCTTCTCCTCCCAGAACTGCTGCCACTTGGGTTCAGCGGTCTTGGGATCGTATCGCTTGGGAAGCTTCATTGTTCGTCCTCTCGCTCTTCTGTGTACATGCAATGCCGTATAACCGGCACACAACAAAGGTCCTCTCGTTCCATCCCAGGAACGAGAGGACCTCTTACAATCCTCCCGCGGTACCATCCCGAGGTTCCGGCGTGCCGGTCGACTGAAATCGCCCTGCACCGTTGGACCCCTCATCGTGCGAGGCCCACGCCGCCCATGTGCTTCCAGACGGTCCGGCTCTCAATTGGGGCTGTGACGGGCCCACCCGTCCGGATCTACTGGGACTCTCCGCCGCCTTGAAGTCACTCGCGGCGTGCGACACACAGTCGCACACGGGTCCGTTCAACCCGGCGGCTCCAGAGCGACTTTCGACCGGCGCTGCCCGGGACTCTCCCAGCCATGGAGTCCCTCTCTCAGGGGCGCCCTCCGGTCTACTCCTCTCCTTCGCAGCCTTTGGTCCGCTATTCGGTTGTCATCCGGAGCAAAGATCCCCGGATGCTACATCATGCCACCCATACCACCCATGCCGCCCATGCCGCCAGCGGGCATCGCCGGCTCGTCCTCAGGTATCTCGCTCACGAGCGACTCCGTTGTAAGAAGCAGCGCCGCGATGCTTGCAGCGTTCTGGAGCGCCGTGCGAACGACCTTCTTGGGATCTATGATGCCGGCCTTGAACATGTCGACGTATTTGCCGGTCTCCGCATCGAAGCCGTCGTTCTTCTTCCCGTCTTTGACGCGCTGGACGACGAGCGATCCTTCGAAGCCTGCGTTCTCGGCGATCTGTCGCAGTGGAGACTCGAGTGCCTTGCGGATGATATCCACACCCAGCTGCTCGTCGGGACTCTTCAGCTTGAGCTTGTCGAGAACGGCGAGGGAACGAATGAGAGCAACACCACCACCCACAACGATTCCCTCTTCCGCCGCCGCCCGCGTCGCGTGCAGAGCATCATCAACGCGCGCCTTCTTCTCCTTCATCTCGAGCTCCGTCGAAGCGCCGATCTTCAGGACGGCGACTCCACCCGCAAGTCTCGCCAGACGCTCCTGCAGTTTCTCCTTGTCGTAATCTGATGTCGACTCGTCGATCTCCCGCCTGATCTGCGCGATCCGGGCCTTGATGTCGGCCTTCTTCCCGAGTCCCTCGACGATGGTCGTATCGTCCTTCGTAATGATCACCTTCCTGGCCGTTCCGAGATCCGAGAGCTCCAGCTTCTCCAGCTTCAGACCCAGGTCCTTGGCGATAAAGGTGCCGGCTGTGAGAGCGGCGATATCGCCCAGTATGGCCTTTCTGCGATCTCCGTAGCCAGGAGCTTTCACGGCCACGGCAAGCAGCACGCCGCGCAGTTTGTTCACGACGAGCGTGGCAAGGGCCTCGCCCTCGATATTCTCAGCTATGAGGACCAGCGGCTTCCCGGACTGTGCGACTTTCTCCAGGATCGGAACGAGGTCCTTCATGTTCGTGAGCTTGTCTTCAAAGATCAGAATGTATGGATTCTCGAACATCGTCTCCATAGTCTGTGCATCGGTCACGAAATACGGCGAGATGTAGCCGCGGTCGAACTGCATGCCCTCGACGACGTCGAGCGTGGTCTCGATGCTCTTGGCCTCTTCGATGGTGATCGTCCCATCGCGGCCGACCTGATCGATGGCGTCGGCGATCAGTTTGCCTATCTCCGCATCGTTGTTGGAAGAGATGCGCGCGATGCTCATAATCTCACCGCGATCGCGCACCTTGCGGGACGCCTTGTCGAGTTCTTCCACAACCGTATCAGTCGCCTTCTCAATACCGCGCTTGATGTACATCGGGTTGGCGCCGGCCGTCACGCTCTTGAGTCCCTCACAGTAGATGGCCTCAGCAAGCACGGTTGCGGTCGTTGTTCCATCTCCAGCCACGTCACTCGTCTTCGAGGCAACCTCTTTCACCATCTGGGCGCCCATGTTCTGGAAACGATCGTCGAGCTCGATCTCCTTCGCGACGGTCACTCCGTCCTTCGTGATCCTCGGTCCGCCCCACTTCCGATCGAGCACCACGTTCCGCCCCTTGGGGCCCAGCGTGACCTTGACCGCTCTGCTCAGCTGCTCGACCCCCTTGAGAATCGCCTGCCGCGCTTCCTGTCCGTACAGCAGTTCCTTTGCTCCCACGAAACACGCTCCTTGCTAGGCTATGCACCTTGTATGAAAGCCTGTTGCCAAACTACCAGCGTTTGATACAAACCTATATACTAGGTTTCGGAAGCCTTGTTGGCAACCGAAAACTGAGGTTGTGCCCAAGTTGAGACCGTGCCCCCTGGAGCTGCGGAGCGGGCGCGCTCTTCGCGGCTGCGATGCTAGAACGCCTGTCCTATACCGAAGTAGAACCTGGTCGGCCCAGGCTCGGTCACCGGCGCCACTACGTCCAGACGCACCAGCCAGAGACCCGCGTGATACCTGAGACCTCCGCCTGCTCCGAGGGCAAGATCCGATGGCCTGATCGCCCGGAAATCATCGAACACCTGGCCCGCATCGACAATGGCCACCATCCGGAGCCGCCGGAACAGCGGGAAACGAGCCTCGGCGCGGAGTTCGAGCAACCCCAACCCTCCCGCCGCCTCACCCTCCTCACCTGTAGGCCCAAGGGAACTCCGGTCGAATCCGCGGAC
>JAUWBY010000321.1 GCA_030609605.1 Candidatus Eiseniibacteriota bacterium | reverse complement strand
CCGGGCCGGCTCGATCTACTGGACGCCGGCACATGAGTGGGCGCCGGAGGAAGCAGGCAGCAGGATGGGTGCCGGTGACTTCGACGGCGACGGGGATATCGACATCACGCTTTTCGGGTATGCGCCGATCGAGCAATTCTGGAACATTGGTACATCCGAGGAGCCGGCATGGCAGCTCGGCCCATCGCCGTTTCTCGGAGTCCCGTACTGCACCCACTTGAATGGCACGCTTGGAGACCTTGATGCGGACGGAGATCTCGACCTTGTCATCGTCTGCTGGTACGACGAGTTCGTGCGGTTCTACTGGAACGTCGGGACGCCGCAGCAACCGGCTTGGGAGGCGGATCTGTCGGTGTTCGAAGGGGTTCCGAAGTCCATTGGTCCCGGCCAGCCGCGAGTGGCTGACATGGACAGCGATGGCGATCTTGACCTTATGCTCGGAAGCTGCACGGGCAGGATCCGGTTTGCGCGGAACAACGGCAGTCCGACAGCGCCGGATTTCGCCTATGAGGGGTGGGTAGATGGCGTGACATTCGCGTACGGTCCCTGTCCAACAATGGGGCTCGGCGATGTGGACCAGGACGGTGACATTGATCTTGTGAGAGTGACCTACGACACTTGGCCCCAGTGTTTTGAGAACGTGGGTACGCCGGAGGTATTCGAGTTTGTCGAGAACCCCGACATGTTGATCGGGATAGAGCTGCGAATCGAAGGAGCATTCGGGATGGACCTGCTTGACATAGATGCCGATGGCGATCCGGATATCATCCTTGCCGCGGACATGGGCGAGATGCTCCTCTTTCTGAACGAGGGCGCAACCCCGGTCGAGTGCACAAGCTGGGGTGTCATTAAGGCGATGTACCGATGAGTGCGGACAGCCGCTGTCACACTGGTTCGTAGGGCCGCGTTAGAGCGCGGGGCCCCTTTCTCTTGGTGGAAGGGCATCGGTGTACGGGCCTGCTGGCGCTGGTTGGCGGAATTACGCTTGACACAGAGGCTCCAGTATCATATCCTCAAAGATTGAAAAGAGGCCGATTTCCGGCGAAGTCGGCTGGACAGATGGGCGATTAGCTCAGTTTGGTTAGAGTGCTTGCTTGACATGCAAGAAGTCACTGGTTCGAGTCCAGTATCGCCCACCACAGTTCAATAGAAGAAGAAGCATCTCGCTTCTCACCTTGAGGGCTTGACGGAAGACCCGAAGAGGTTGTGAAGACACGGTCGGGAACGGCGTGTTCCTGATTGTGTGGCAAGGGGTGCATTCACATGCATCCCGCTTTTTTGTACCTGTCTGTCGGCTGAGCCGGCACTGGGGAGGAGGCAAATTGGCCACACAGGCTGCGCGTATTAACCGGAGGATTCGAGTCCCCCAGGTTCGCGTTGTTGATGGAGACGGTACCCAGCTGGGAGTTCTGCCAACGTCTGAGGCGCTGGCGCTTGCCGAAGACCGCGGGTTGGATCTTGTCGAAGTATCACCCAAGGCGAGACCCCCGGTCTGCAAGATAATGGACTACGGCAAGTACATGTACGAGCAGAGCAAGAGGGCGAAGGAAGCGAAGAAGCGGCAGCACGTTACGCATGTGAAAGAGGTGAAGATGCGGCCGAAGATCGAGCCGCACGATTACGATTTCAAGATGCGTCACGCGCGGCAGTTTCTCGAGGCTGGGGACAAGGTGAAGTGCACGGTCATCTTCAGAGGACGCGAGCTGGCACACAAGGATCGCGGTGTAACGCTGATGAAGCGGCTGGCAGAAGATCTGGACGACATAGCGAACGTCGAGGTTTCGCTTCGTTCGGAGGGCAGAAGTATGGTGATGGTGGTAAGCCCCAAGCCGGGTAGCAAGAAACAGGAGCGTGGGAGCAAAGACAATGCCGAAGATTAAGACTCACAGAGGCGCTGCGAAGCGATTCAAGCGCACGGCCAATGGGAAAATCAGACGCAACAAGGCGTATACGGGGCACTTCTTCATCCGCAAGGGCAGTTCACAGAAGCGGAATCTGCGGAAGGCCGCGTACGTGAGTGATGCTGACCAGGGTCGCGTTGACAGGATGCTGCCGAAGTAGATGATGCGCTGGGGTAGCACGCAGGAAAGGAATTGGGGCGGATGTCGAGGTCTAGAGGAGCGCCTGCATCACGTCGGCGCAGAAGAAAGATACTGAAGGCCGCGAAAGGCTATCGCGGTGGAAGAAGTAAGCTCCTACGCACTGCCACGGAGACGGTCCACAGGGCCGGTCAGTATGCCTACCGGGACAGGCGGAGGCGCAAGGGAGATATGCGCAGGCTGTGGATCATTCGCATCAATGCCGGCGCGCGCATAAACGGTCTCTCGTACAGCAGGTTCGTGCACGGGCTCAAGGAGGCCTGTGTAGAGGTCGACAGGAAGATGCTCGCGGAGATGGCCACCAACGACGCGGTCGGTTTTGCGAAGCTTGCTGAAATCGCGAAAGGAAGTGTGGGAGAGGCGTAGCGATTGCAGGCGGAGGTAGACTCGTGATCAACCGGCTGGAAAAGCTGAGAAGTGAGGCCAGGGAACAGTTCGAGTCAGCCGCGAGTGAGAGAGAACTCGAGGACGTGCGAGTGATGTTCCTCGGACGCAAGAGCGAGCTGAACCTGGTCGCGCGTGGTCTGGGTGAGC
>JAUWBY010000110.1 GCA_030609605.1 Candidatus Eiseniibacteriota bacterium | reverse complement strand
GACGCCACGGGCGCCAGCGGACCAACACCGTGAGCGCTGACTCTCCCGGCATCGATGCCGGCGTCCGAAACGAGTGCTGTGATCACAGCAACAGCCCGATTGCGCGAGAGGCTCATGTTCGATTCCAAGCCACCGGCATTGTCTGTGTGACCCACGATGTACAGATTGAGATCGGCGCCTTCACGGAGAGCCGCTGCTACCTCGTCGAGGACGGCGGCCGACTCGGGTTCAAGTTCAGCCGTGCCGGTATCGAAGAGAACCCCGTAGAGAGCAACGTGTCCGGACTTGGCGATGTTGTCCGCTATTGCCCCTGCATTCACCGTGATGAGCCCCGTCTCCATCGGCTCTATCTCGATTACATCAAGCTGCACGAGCGGCTGGTCCTCGAGATCGTAGGCGCCGACGGCATCGACCAGGAGTGTTACGTAGACGTCGCCTTCCGGGCGTGCGAGCTTTGCCGACAGGTAGCGCGTGGACGGATCAGTTCCGGAAGGAAGGAAGTTCGGGGACGGGTCGAACGAGTTGACGTCGTCATACAAGATCCCAGGCCAGTACTCGGGGAGCTCCTTCGCCTTCGCCTGGAAGAGTATCTCGAAGCCGGCCGTCTTCATGGCTGTCTCGTAGTTCCGGAAGATCTCGAGGGTCGAGCGGTCGGACGGGATACCTCCATACTGAATCCGGGTTACTCTCCCTTCCAGGTCCAGGCTCTCGGTCAGCGACTCGCCATCGTCGCCGATGCCGCTGCCGACGGGGAACACGTATTCGTCGAAGCTGCGCACGGAGTATGCGGCGATGATCGCCCCGGGGAAGCGCGAGAACATGGGATGGTCCTGACTGCCCTCGACCTCGACTTCCGTCCACTGGAATTCCGCAGCGACGGAACTCGCACACAGAAACACGACCGCAATCAAACACAAGAGCGTCCAGTTCCTGGTCTTCATGGCTGCGTACCTCCTCCTCAACAACGGGTTCCTGGAAGATCTCCAGCGCCGGCGTCCGACACTACATACACAAAGGCTGCGGGTAGGCCCCTCCGACCAGGAAGGCAGGCCCCGCAGCCCACTTGTACTCTCTCTGCCACAGCGTCGCCTCCCGAGCGACACGACATCCAGCATCAGGCTATGGCAACCAGCATGATGATGTCAAGTCTCCGTTCAACGCCCCGGCGTCATTCTCCCAAGCTGCGCAAGGAAGGGCTCTTCGCCTCAGCGGGACCGGTGCCGCTGAACGGACACTCCTCCTTGATGTCCCAGCAGTTTGCTCCCACGGCCGTACGTGCCAGTCAGGCGGGCACACAGCTACTGTGGGCACCTGTACATCGCCTTGATCGAACCCCAACTACTCGCTTCCACCGGACTACCGCAGCCGGATTCGTAGGCTCCCACCAGCTCACCCCACGGATTCTCAAGAGCCTCGGGCAGACACGGCGAGTCACTGCAAAGCGTCAGATCCCAAGCGGCCATATCGCAGAACAGCGGGTCGATATAGAGGTTCTCGAGGGTCATACCAGAGAGGCGGTCGCCACCCGCGTTCCCGAAGATCACGCAGTGGTCAGCGTCAGCGCCGACAATGCCCACTCCCTCGGTGCTGAAAGCTATGATGGTCCTCGTTACAACGGAGTAGCACCAATGCCCATGGATGCCCCCTGCGCCCGGACCGCCGGCGTTGCCCGCAATCGTGCAGCCGGAGATCACGGGCGAGCTGGAATTGCAGAAGACGGCGCCACCCCCCAGATCTCCACCGCTCCCTGCATCGTTGTCGTAGAAGACGCAGCCGGTGATGATGGGGGGAACATTCTCTCCGTCACAGTGGCTACAGCTGATCCCGCCGCCGCGGCAGGGGGCGGAGTTCCCGTAGAAAACGCAGTTGCGGATGACACCAGCTGTGGGCGCGTACCCGTAGTAGAGCCCGCCTCCGTTCCAAACTGCGGTGTTGTTGGAGAAGATGCAATCCTCAATCGTCGCGGCCGCACAGAAGATGCGCATGCCGCCACCGTTGTCCCCGCTGCCGTTCGTTATCGTGAAGCCCAGTATGACCGACGTCGAGTCCTCATTGCTATGGAGATGGAAGGCGACATCGAGGCCCTCGCAGTCGATGATCGTCTCATCGGGACCCGCCTCGGACATCACCGTCATGTTCGTGCCGCCGAAGTCCAGGTTGCGGTTGTCGACTCCGGTGTAGGTGTCGGCCGCGACCAGTACGATGTCCCCCTCGTTCGCAGCATCGATTCCCGCTTGAATCGTCGGCTGATCGAGCGGGACTCGTATGGTGGTGGCCGAACTCGGGACGTTCATAACGACGAGCGCGAGAGCCGCGGCCAGCACAACCAGTTCTCTCTGTTTCACAACTCCCCTCCTTGCTTCCGCACGCGCATGCACAACAGCCGGGCGCGCCTCATCAACTTGGCATACTCCTCCGGCTTCACCTTGGCGAAGTCGTCGGTCGGAACCGGCTCCACCAACCCCTCAAGGCAGAAGCCGGCACGGATGATTGAGTTTATCATGTGCGAGAATGGGCGTCGATAGCACGGCACGACGATCGGGGCACCCAACCCGCGCCACGTGTACTCGCGCAGCTCGGTCGAGAAGTAATCATCCGTGTCGTTGAGTGTGTACTCCGAACACGGATGACCGACCGAGAAGACCACGCACCCGGGTTCCGCGAGAACACGATGGAACTCACGGAAGAGCGCCACCCAGTCGCGAATGTAGCCCAGAGTGCCCAAACATACGATCACATCGAACGACGAGTCCGCCAGGAAGGGCATTGATTGCTCGAGGTCGGCCTGGTGCAGAACGGCTGCGTCGCCCACGCGCTCCCGGGCAAGCTTTATCATGTTGGCACTGGCATCGACCCCTACGACATTCGCTTCGTGAGCTAGAAGCCAGTCCACCATCACCCCCGGACCGCAGCCCGCATCCAGGACGCGCCGGCCGGACACGTCCGGAAGCAAATCCAGTATGGCAGGACGCTCGTAGTGCATGCTGCGTGGATTTTTCTCAATCTCCGCCGCATAGGCTTCTGCCATCGAATCGTACGCTTCCAGAGCCACTGGCCGCGTCTTCTCATGACTGTCCAAGGTCCCTCCTGTGAGTGGCTCCAGGCTCTACTGCGTGACGGATGCGGGCGAGGAACGTGAGCGGGTGTGTAATCTGGCATGGTTCAAGTGAAGACTATCGTGCAGACAACCTCTCAAGGAAACAGTCTACTTCCCTGCCGTGCAAGTCGCGTATCTCACACTTCGAGCACCAATCGAGCATCACGCACTTCCACTCATCCCTCTCCGGCCCGTCCGGCATGGCGTGGTAGAAACCCAGCCAGTCAAACTCCCAGCAGGATATCCGGCCGGCGAATGCCGAGCACTTCGCCTCAGCGGGATCCGTGCCCCTGAACGGGCATTCCTTCTTGATGTCCCAACAACCCCTCACGTTTTGCTTCCGGCCCACGGTCAACCTCTGGCTGTCTGCCATATGCACTGAACTCAGAAGCGATGTCCCAACCGGCGGCACCCTGCCAAGAGAGCATCGGAAAGCTCCGGCGCCTTCTTCGTCCCGGGCTTCACTATCTTGCCCAGGATCCTGTAGCCTCCGTAGTGGAGCACCTTCCCGATTGCGCGAACCGCCCCTCGACTCTGAGGAAGTATGGAGTTGAACGGCCAGGGGGTAGTGCAGGCCGCCACCACGGCCGCCGGCTTGCCCTTCTGACGCGGCGCCGGAATGCCTCGCGGGCTCTCGCCCATGAAGACCGGGACATTCCGATCGAATAGAAGTTTCAGGGGGCCGCTCATATTCCCCCAGTAGATCGGGGTTCCCACCACAAGCCCGTCAGCATCTCTGATCCGACGACCCACGGTGTGCCCGTCGTCTTCTGAAAGCACACACGCTCCGTCTGGCCTACACTTCATACACCCCACACAGGGAGCGATATCCAGCTCGTATACATCAACCCAGTCGATGTCATGTGTACCCTCGAGACCTTCGGCCACGCTTCTCAAGAGCGTGGCCACGGTACCACCCTGGCGAGGGCTGCCGTTCAGGATGAGGACCTTCACCGTGCTCCTCCTCCGCAGATCTCCTCGTGTTGTCCACGCCGTGTTGCGCAATAGGACGCGTGTCAGCCTCTCCTGCGTGCGCAGCCCGCCGGCGGTGCGTCCGAGCACTCACCCGCAGCGTGCGCCGGCTAGGCAGCGCTGAGATCTGCTGTGCAGTGCGGGCATCGCACAGCCTTCAGGGGTATCTCCGTCGCGCAGAATCCACACTCCTTCGTCGTCGGCTCTGCCGGCGGAGCCTCGGCCTCCCGCTTCATGCTGTTCATCCCTTTGATCACCATGAACAGGGCAAAGACTACGATGAGAAAGCTCACAACTGAGTTGATGAAGACACCGTAATTGATGGAAACCGCTCCCGCGGCCTGCGCATCAGCCAGTGTCAAGTACGGCCCTGGCGTCGAGCCCGCCTTGAGCACCACGAGCAAGTTCGCAAAGTCGACGCCGCCAAGCAGCAGCCCGACCGGCGGCATGATCACATCCGCCACAAAGGACTTCACAATCGTCGCGAACGCTCCACCAATGACGATACCAACAGCCATATCGATAACATTCCCGCGCATCGCAAACTCTTTGAACTCTTTAAACACTGGTACTTCCCTCTCAGGGTCTCCACTACCGTTCTGGGGTATCTCACCGGGAACCTATGACCTGGCTCCCCTTCCGCAGAGCCATGAACTGACCGTCAGATCCCTCCGGACAGCCTGACAACCGCATCCTTCACCTGAACAACGCCTTCAACCGACCCCACGTGACAGGCTCGACCGGTGAAGCACATTCGCACCCCACACCAAGGCGGCCGATGTCCCCTCCGTCGTGCGCCACACCGACACACGGCGAGCAGCTCTGCAATGCAAGGTCACCGGCCGGGAGATCGCAGAACAGCGGATCCACTGAGAGATTCGCGAGGACCGAATCACCTGGGGCAGAGATGGAAAATCCGCTGACGAAGTCGTTGTGCGTGATGGGCACAGGCCAGAACGATGGATCCAGCCAGATCTCGGTCTGACCCATTACGATGTTGCTACGGATTTCCCACGGATAGCACGTCGGGTAGTACTCGGGCGGAGGTACTGCCAGCCAGAGACTCCCTAGAATGGTGTTGTGCAACAAGCGGATGCAACTGACATCGTCCTCCGTCTCCCCTGGGAGAGAAATGCTGCCGTGAATCACGCAGTCGGTGAGGTCCAACCCCGCGGCGGGACAGTACTCAAGATTCACGTCGGTCATGTCCAGATCACCCCATACAATGCAGTCAGAGAGAACGACCTCCCCGGTGGAGTTTATCTGATCGAATTCGGTGCGCGTAGCCTCGACGCCGGACCAGTAACCATACCCGCTGTTCACGAACGCCTGTTTCACCAAATCGTCTTCCAGAGTCGCCCGCGCGAACCAGAGCGAGAGCTCACCGTATTCACTGCCGCTGCTGGTCAGGCTGTGGTCGCCATACTGCGACTCGCCCGAAACCGACGCCCTTCCAACAACACTGCCGCTGATGGACGATACTCGCAACCCCCCGGTCATGGAGATGTCAGTCAGTGTGCAGTTGTCGACGATGGCTGAGAATCTGCCGTCGCCACGGATGTCACCGACGATATCTGTGTTCTCCAAGATCACCGCGCCGGCGGGATATTTGATGGCGTCCTCGCTGTCCGGCGACCGCACGATGCTCAGATCTCTGATTGTGTGAGTGAACTGCGTCTGTATGCCATCACCCTTGAGGGCGGGACCCTCACCATCCCAGAGCACCCGTGCCTGATTCCTGCCGGCACCAACGATGAGAAGCTTCTCAGTGCTGAAGGTGATCTGCTCGTGGTAGTCCCCAGGAGCTATCTCGATCGTGTCGCCCTCCGCGCAAGCGTCGGCTGCCTCTTGGATTGTCAGGTAGCCGCCACCCCCGGACCAGTCAACGTGGTGAACAGTCGCACCGGCCCCACCGGACATCGCCACGATGAGACCGAGCGCCACGTATGCCGAACGAAGCGTTGTCATTTGTGAAACTCCTTTCTCATGTGCTCTCAGGCAGCCGACATACCGCGCATCAGCTGCGAGCGTCAAGGCTGGGGGATTTCAGCAATCGCTCATCGAAGGCACACAGAGCAAGAGCGATTCGCCGTCTCGCACCCAAGCTTAACCTATGTCGGCCAGCGCTCCACGATACGCCTAGTAAGTATAGCGCCAACGGCCAGGGCCGCCCACAGAAACCCATACAGCAGCATGGAAGCCGTCGGTTCACTGGCTCCCGGCGTGTTCTGAACCAGAAGGACGAATATGTCATGCACATAGTGAAACACTATGGCGGGCAGAAGAGAGCCCGTCTTGAGAACCAAGTAGGCAAAAAGGAGTCCGATGAAGAAGATGCTTACAACGTCGACGACCCCCTCAAAGGTCACATCCATGATGTTGAGGTGCACGAGTGCGAAGACGGCGGTCATCCACAAGACGGCTTTGCGCTGCGTGTAGAACCTGATCAAGATCGCCAGCATGATCCCGCGGAAGAACACTTCTTCCCAGACGCCACGTGTCAGCCCCTTCACCCACCGCAGAGGAGGCACGAAGCTCCAATCCAGCACGAAGTGCTTTGTCACAAGCGACGCGAGCAGAATACTGGACAGCGTCAGAGCCGCCATCAGCACTCCCAGCAAGATGTTTCGCCAGAGAGGTGTCATGGGCAGCAGGCGAATGTCGGTGCAGTACTCCCGAAACGGCTTCCGCCCGTTCGGCAGTCCAAGGAGGCGAGGCGTAACATACAGGGCCCAGATGCCCGCGGCGACGAAATACGCCAAGGGGGGAATGAAAACCCCCGGCAGATGCTCCAGCAGACCGAGCAACAGGTACGGGACGACCGTCACAACGAGTGCTGCTCTTCGGTTGTTCGATAACCACGTCCCTTGCTTCGGTTGCATCTCGCTCGTCACTGGATTCCTCCTCAGAAGATGTCCACCGCGCTGCGTGTCAACCACCAACGCCGGAACGCCTGGGGTTCTTGAGACCCGTCGCGAGTTTGTTCCGGACTTCGCGCATCACGCGGGCAGCCAGCGAAGCCCCTGCTCTGAAAGCAGTGCTCTCGCCAAGTCCAGAACATATTCCGGGCTCGCCCCGCTGAGTTTCTGTGAATACTCCAGGCGGACGGCTCGCGCGCTGGGTGTGTTGGCAACCGGCAAGTCACGGATGGCTTGCGCAAGCTCTGACGCGATCGCCTTTGCACTCACCACCTTCGATACCTCCACCAGACTTGCTCCTCCAGAACACCTGCCCAGCGCTTGGGTCTACCTACATTCACAAACCGAATTACAGTCTTCTATTCCCCACGATAC
>JAUWBY010000224.1 GCA_030609605.1 Candidatus Eiseniibacteriota bacterium | reverse complement strand
GAGGAGTGTCCGCGGGCTGGTCACTGCGGAGTTCCACGATCTCCCGCTCGAGGAGTGCTTGGACCGATTGACAGTGCCTCTGGGCCTGGGATATCGGTGGATGGACGGCTACTACCTCATCGGCGCAGTGGACGACGAACGCGACCCCGGGTCGATGCTCACAGTGGAAACGGTCGAAGTACGGCCCAAGCACCTCCTTGCAGGCAGCGTGCTTGACCTGCTCCCGGAATCGTACGGCCAGTATGTGCGCAAGGACCCTGACGGCGGGAACGCCCTGACGGTCACCGGACCACCTGGCATTCTGAGCGCGTTCTTGGAACACCTCGCGGCCATCGACCTGCCCGCTCGCCAGGTTGTGATCGAGGCCCTTGTTGTCGAACTGAACAATGAGCTGTTAAGAGAGTGGGGGATAGACTGGGAGATCCTCGGCAGCGACGGAGATGGTGGCACGTTCCGGTTGGCCAAGCTGGTGCCGGCGCTTGCGGATTCCTCGTTCATTGCGAAGCTAGTCAAATCGGGCGTGGGTCTCGGTTCCGTAACCGACGTCACCCTTGCCGTAAGAGCCCTTGAGGCGGGTGGCGTAGCCAAGGTGCTGGCCAACCCAAGGGTCGCGACGCTGGACGGACACGAGGCGCGCATTCGCGTGGGAACCGAGGCGTACTACTCGCTACTCAGTGGCTCGGTGAGCTACGCCTACTACACGCTACAGACGATCGCCACGGGTATAACGCTCCGGATCACCCCGTACGTAGGGGAATCGTCCGAGATTACAGTGGACGTATTCGTGGAAGTGAGCGATGTCCGCTCATCGGGCACCAACGATCTCCCGGTGACAAACGTCCGGGAGGTTGAGACGCGAGCGTGCGTAGGCAACGGTGAGGCTGTGGTGATAGGGGGCCTTCTGTCGGAAGTAGAGAGGACCAAAGAGAGCCGAATACCGATTCTGGGCAGCATCCCCTACTTGGGAGCGCTGTTCGGGCATACAATCATTGAGAAGCAGCAGAAGGAGCTCGTTATCCTTGTTACACCACACATTGTGATTCACCAGTCCGAGCTGGCGGGGCTCCTCCAGTAGCGCGCGGGAGCGCGGCGACGGGGAGACCGAGGGAAAGACTGGCCGGGAGAAAGGGGTGGCTCTTATGAGAGTGGTTGCGCTACGCATGCACAGGGGGTCGCGGCCACAGCCTGGGGAGCAGGCGCTTTCGCGGTTCGCTCTCCGGCTTACTATGTCCTCGATTGCCTTCGCTGCCGTGCTCCTTGTCTGTCCGATGGATGTGTCGGCCGAAGAGGTCCCGGTTTCAACCGGCATAGGCGTTTCCATCCCAGAGCGTACTATGGTCAAGCTCATCAGTCCCTTCGAGTCCGAATACAGGACAGGCGGCGACGAGGCGCCGGCAGTGGGAGTAGCCCCGGAAGCACATGTCGCGGAGGTCAGCGTCGTCTCCAACAGGTCGAATTGGAGTGTGGCGGTGCGATTCACGCTGCCGGAGTCAGGGACGCCGGACCCGGACAGCGCGCCTCCGAGATGCCGCCTGCAGGACAGTGACGGTCGCATGCTCAGCGAGAAGGTCGTGGAGAACGGCGAGGTACTCCTCGAGGGCAACGGGAGACGCGGCCATCAGACCCTGTTCCTCAAGGTCGATAGCCTCGTCGATGCCTTCGGGGTCGAGGTGCTGACGGAGCCGATGGTGGAGGTCGAGGGGCGGTAGTCGATGGGGAGCCGTGCGGATTCCCGACGATGAGGTTGCGGCCTTCGACGTCTTCTGTGCGCGAGGATGGGAGGATCGTGGCACGTCCTTGTCTGCCCCGGCGTCTTCCAGCGGTCCGTCTTCCAGTGACCGTACCAAGCACTCCATCTGGCAGGCCAACGCCTGAGTGTCGCGCGGAACGCAGAGGGTTATCCTCTTGAAGTAGATTGTCCGACGTCTACGGACCCGAGCCTCCTACACCAAGCGGTGGGGGAGGCCTTTCTTCTAAGCGGCCATGTCCCTGCCACCACCCTGTTGTGAACATCCAGCCCTGGAAATGCGGCGACCACCCCCCGGAGGAGGTGATCGCCCATGACCGTCGACAAGTCGACAAGCGGTCGTCCGATTTCACCGGTACAGATTCTTGACCTTTCCCCAAGTGGTGGGAGCCGCGCTTGAAGCCGGCTCCTCGTCCCAGGTCGCCGTGAGATGGCCATCGGCCGGCACAGCCTGAATCAGGTCCTGACAACCCGGTAGACTCCACGTCAGCCCGACCGGGATGGCGTAGTCGACGTCGAGCGTGAGGATGTCTTCCTCGACCCAGAACCAGGACATCACGATCTGGCCGTCCCCGTTTGTTGGGCTACTTCCGCTGCTCCCGCTGGTGACTTCCCAGCTGATGAACACGTTGGGTATCGGCAGGCCGTTCTGGTCGTACAGCGTCGCGGTGACCGTCACGGGGGGATTCCAATCCGTGGCGAACCCAATAGACGTCGGGGTCTGGGGTACGGTTGCCGTCTGGCCCTCGGCAAGAGCAATGATGGCCCGCGCCGCGTCGAATACATTCAGTGGTAGTCCGCTTCCGGGTTCGGAAATGTCAAGACCGTCGCTGAAGTGCCACAGGGCCATGGCCACAGCCGCTGCCCGCTCGTCATAGGTGGCGAGCTCGCTGGGCATCTCCTGCACGTCGGGGAAGTAGCTGTTCACAATCCAGAGCAGTTCGCCCACCTCAAGATCGGGACCCTGTTCATACTCCCAACCCACACAAAGGGGGACTGTCGCATCCACGCAGTACACCATGGTCGGCCTCTCGCAGTCGACATCGGCAGTGTATAGGTATGCGAAGGCAGCACCACTCGGAGGCAACTCTGGATGGGTGACCAAGAGCCCGTACAGCATCATCTCTGAAACGCTGTCCGCTGTGCAAAGGATCGAAGCAGCAGACGTGAGCGGGAACATGAGCACAAGGATTACACAAACCGATAGGAATCGTCTCATGACGACCTCCAGTTTCCAACAGGCGGCACCGAACCAGCCGATCGACCGCTGGCATGGCGATTGGTTACGCGGACGCGACATCAGTGGTGCTCTGTCGCATCACCTCCCCTCGGACCGATGGATCTCGGGTACGGCTCAATTGCAGATACGCCGGTAGTTGGATGCTCGCGCGATAGCACAACAGACGCATGAGCAACCTCATGCGGAAACGCGCGCAGACTGATTCTCAGACGCACTCCCTATTAGTATCGCCACCCTACCACAGAATAGCTGTCCTGGCAAGACAGAAACGACTTCATTGCTGAGCATGGCGTCAGTTGTGGCCTATAGTGCTCTTGTGCTTCGGCGGCGCGCCCGGATGGCCGACCTCGTGCGGCTCCAGCCCCGAATCGGTCGCATCTGCCTTCGGGGTCTCCCTTGTGATCGCCACCGGTGAGGCTCCGCCTCGGTGCCAAGATGGTCCGCATCTGCTCCGAGCGCCTAAGTGGGCCCATCGGGGAACTGATATGTGACCCGAGCCTCCTGACCGAGCAAGCCACACTGCGTCGTGTCGCCATTATTGTCAAGATGCGTCATTGAGGCAGCGACTGAATGGCTGTAGAATCTGGAAGTACACCTCACATGTCGACTGCGCGTCAATCGCTGATCAGTCGGTGGGGGCAGCCGTGGCTCGCTCGGGGGCGGCGCCGGGGAACGAGAAGCGCGACCTGTCGTGGATGGGGCGGGTGCTATGGTCGGGGAGCGCGGGTCGCGGAAAGGAGCCTGGACGGATGCGGTTAGTCATCCTCCTGATACTGGTCCTCGCTGTCCCGTGGGACGAGTGTCAACCTCGGAACACTGGTTTCGTCGAGGTCAACGAGGTCAGCGGACTCGAGTTCGAACTCAACGGGCAGCGCTACCTCTACGCCGGCGTCAACTACTGGTACGGCATGAACCTGGCTTCGAGCGGTGCCGGCGGAGATCGTGAACGGCTGTGCCGCGAGCTCGATGCGTTGCGATCGCTCGGCGTGACGAACCTCCGTATCATGGTGGGGAGCGAGGGACCAGACTCAGAGCCCTGGCGCATCGTGCCATCGCTGCAGACAAGCCCCGGGACGTACGACGCCGACGTGCTCGACGGCCTCGACTACCTGATCG
>JAUWBY010000062.1 GCA_030609605.1 Candidatus Eiseniibacteriota bacterium | reverse complement strand
CATCATCGCCATCTTCAAGGAGGCGGGCGTGCTCCTTGGGAACGCAGGGTGCGCCGGATGCGCGGCCGGGCAGATCGGACAGAACGGGCCGGGCGAAGTAACGATAAGCACGGGGAACAGGAACTACCCGGGCAAGCAGGGGAAGGGCGAGGTCTACCTGGCGTCTCCCGAGACGGCCGCGGCCTCGGCGGTTGCGGGTGAGATAGCGACAGCGGATGCCATCCCCGACAAGCCGGCGGTCTTCATGCCTGACACCGGACTTGCGGCGAAAAGGACGAAGGTTCATGTCAGGGCAACAGGAGGGGATCGTCCGACGAAGATCAAGGGGCGGGTCTGGCTCGTCGACATGGACAACATCGACACCGACATGATCTTCCATAATCGCCACCTCGCAATCACTGAGATGAGTGAGATGGGACAGCACACCTTCGGCAACCTCGACGGGTGGAAGGACTTCCCGGAGAAGGTGAAGGCGGGCGACATCGTGGTGACGGGGTCGAACTTCGGCTGCGGCAGTTCGCGGCAGCAGGCCGTGGGCTGTTTCACGAGCCTCGGTGTCTCTCTTCTGGTTGCAGAATCGTTCGGCGCCATCTACGAGCGGAATGCGATCAATGCAGGGATGCCCATTCTGGCCGCGGACCTCGCGGCCGCGGGTCTGAAGAACGGCGACGAGATCGAAGTGGATCTCACAAGTGGTGAGATCACGCTTCTCGGTTCGGGAAAGGTACTGAAGGGCGCCCCGTTCTCTCAAGTGCAGATGGAGATCTACCAGAGGGGCGGATTGCTGAAGGGATAGGACCAGATGCAAGGAGGCACATCGTGGGCGCAGTCGGTCAGGCCGGCCGGAGAGGGGACAGGGTCCGCTCGGACTGCTGGGTAGCGGTCTCCCCCCGGGAGAGCGGCGGGATCACGATATCGCTCAAGAGCAAGGTGGAGTCGATGTACGGGGACTCCATCCGGAAGCTCATCAAGGATGGGCTTGGGGTCTTGGGAGTCGGGCACGCGGACGTGGAGATCGAGGATGCAGGTGCGCTTCCATTCGTGATCGCTGCACGCCTGGAGGCCGCGGTGAAGCGCGTGCTTCCGGACACGGTGGCTGAGTTCCTGCCCGAGGCAAAGCCGTTCACGAAGTACGGAACAACGCGCGACCGGTTCAGGCGCTCTAGGCTCTATCTTCCGGGTGACCAGTCGAAGCTTATGCTGAACGCAGGACTGCACGGTCCCGATGCCGTTATTCTCGATCTGGAAGACAGCGTTGCGCCGAGCGAGAAGGACGCGGCGCGCTGCGTCGTGAGGAACGCTCTCCGTACCGTGGATTTCTTTGGAGCCGAGCGGATGGTGCGCATCAATCAGCTTCCGGTCGGACTCGATGATCTGAACTACATCGTTCCGCATAACGTGCACCTCATTCTCATCCCCAAGGTCGAGAGTCCTGAGCAGGTCGTCGCGGTGCACGATCGCATCGAGGAGCTCCGGAAGGAGCACGGCGTCGAGGACGAGATCTACCTCATGCCGATCGTCGAGAGCGCGCTCGGGTGCTGGAGGGCCTACGAGATCGCGGCGGCGTCACCCAGTGTCGTGGCGCTTGCCATTGGGCTTGAGGACTACACGGCGGACATAGGAACGCAGCGTACGAACAAAGGCCGCGAGAGCTTCTGGGCGCGGTCGCAGGTCGTGAACGGCGCCCGTGCCGCCGGGGTGCAGGCGATCGACACGGTCTTCTCCGACGTCACCGACATGGAAGGCCTCATGGAGAGCGTGCTCGAGGCCAAGAGTCTCGGTTTCGACGGCAAGGGCTGTATTCACCCTCGGCAGATAGAGGTTGTTCACAGGGGCTTCGCGCCCAAGGAGAAGGAGATCGATAAGGCGAAGGGAATCGTCCTCGCCTTTGAGAAAGCAGAGGCAGAAGGCCTGGGCGTCGTCTCGCTCGGAAGCAAGATGATCGACCCGCCCGTCGTCAAGCGGGCTCTCAGGACCGTCGACATGGCGATGAGGTCCGGACTCCTGCGAGAGGACTGGCGTGAGGGAGGTGCCGACAATGCCTAGCCCCGAGATGAAGAAGAACGCGGCCGGGCGGATGGTCCCGGTAGACATCAACGGACAGACCGCAGTTCCGTATCAGGGGGTTGGCAAGTATCGCCCCACAGGCAACAGGGCCGCCCCGAGAATAGCGACCTCGATCGACTATCCGGAGAGCGGAAACAAGGTCGTGCCCGATCTCAAGACCGCACTCAAAGAGGCCGGCATCCGTGATGGGATGACGATATCTTCTCACCATCACCTGAGGAACGGGGACTTCGTCGCCAATGCCGTCTTCGATGCGGCAGCCGAACTCGGTGTCAAAGATCTCAGATGGTTCCCGAGCGCATCGTTTCCATGCCACGCTCCGATCATCGAGCACATGAAGAACGGTGTCGTGCACCACATTGAGGGAAGCATGAACGGGCCCCTGGGCGCGTACTGTTCTGAAGGAAAGATGCGGGGGATGGGTGTGCTCCGTTCGCATGGCGGACGCTACCAGGCGGTCCAGGACGGCGACGTGCACATTGACATTGCCATCATTGCAGCGCCTACCGCCGATCCGTTCGGAAACGCGCACGGGCTCACCGGCCCGGCGGCATGCGGGCTTCTGGGATTCGCGCTCGCGGACTCACAGTATGCCGACCGCGTGATCGTGGTTACCGACAACCTCATAGAGTTCCCGTGTATCCCGTGGCAGATCCAGGGTAACTACGTGGACTTCGTCACGACGATGGACGCCATCGGGGACTCCTCGAAGATCGTGTCGGGGACGACGCAGATCACGAAGAGCCCCGACCGGCTCCGCATCGCTGAGATGACGGCCAGGTTTGTGAAAGAAGCCGGCATCATGCGTGAAGGTTTCTCATTCCAGGGCGGCGCCGGCGGTACGTCGCTCTCCTTCGCTATCTATCTCATGGAGATGATGCGCGAGGCCGGCATCAAGGCGAGATTCGTGAGAGGCGGAAGCACCAAGTACCTCACGAGGATGCTCGAAGAGGGGCTTACCGACTACATCCTCGACGGGCAAACGTTCGACCTCGAGGGCGTGCGCTCGATGCGCGAGAACCCTGGTCACGTCAACACGAGTCCGTTCACAAGCTACAACTGGCACGGCAAGGGGAACTTCGCCTCGATGCTGGACTGTGTCGTGCTGGGCGCGACTGAGGTCGACGTTAACTTCAATGCGAACGTCGTCACGCACTCGGACGGCAGACTCCTGCACGGCATCGGTGGGTGGCAGAACTGCCTCTTCTCGAAGTGCACGATCCTTCCGATCCCGGCGTTCCGCGACCGCATCCCCGTCATCGTGGACAAGGTCACGACGCTGGTCGGTCCGGGCGAGCTGATCGACGTTATCGTCACTGAGCGCGGCATAGCCATCAACCCACTGCGCGAAGACCTGCTCGCGGCCGTCCACGGCAAGGGTCTTCCGGTCCGCACGATCCAGGAACTCAAGGCCGAGATCGACGATCTGGTCGGTGGCGCACCGAAGCCGCCGGAGCTCGAGGAGAAGATCGTGGCCGCCATCAAGTGGGTCGACGGCACGGTGATAGACTGCGTGCGGCAGGTGAAGGGGTAGCGGGAACTGCTTCGGAGGGTGACGCATGAGCACGTCTGCCGCGACACAGTTCCTCAAGGGAGTCGAACTTCGCCCCTGGTCATCCTCAAAGGTCAGGGCGCCGAAGTTCCGTGGCTACGCCATGGGCGAAGGCGATGCCGGGCTTCAGGTGCTGGTAGGGGACTGGAAATCGAGGCCTAGGCAGGACGAGCTTCGTGCGTTGTGGAAGGAGCGGAAGGGGCGGAAGCCGTTTCCGCTTCTGCTTGTTGCTCTCTATGGTGGTGATGCAGCCCTCTGTGGTCCCACAGGGGAGGACCCTCTGGCCTACGTAGATCTCGATCCCGGCCAGGTGGAACGGCTGTGCGAGGCCGCCCTGGCTGAGCCCGACAGGCACGCGTCCATTCGATATCTCAATACGGCCTTGCCTGGTCTCGAAGGACCGTCGCCCGGGGTCCGCAACGAAGGGCTCTTTGCCACGCACGAACTCGAGACTGGTGTTCTGGATCGGGCCGACTGGGGAGCGGCCACGGAGAAGTCGCTCGCGGTGCTCAAGCATCGGGGGCGGCCGCTCCTGGAGGGACTTGGCTACACCATAGAGCCGATGCGCGGGCCGACATGGCTTCTCAAGGCTGGTCAGCGGAATATGGCCGTTGCCGTGTTCCTCGATCGCGGCGAGTCGGCGGATCTCGGTCATCCGGATTTCTCAGAGATGTCACCCGTCTCATACGCACTGGCGCGGGCGGACGAGCAGAACATCCCCTACGTCATAGTAGAGTCTGGTTCCACGCTGCGGGTTCATCCCACAAGCACGTCAGTTGGTGTTGGGCGCCGCGGACGGACCGAGACCTACTTCGAAGTCCAACTCGATCTTCTCCCTGATGATCGCGCTGGCTATCTGTGGCTCTTCCTGGCGGCGGAGAACCTGGATCACGGCGGAGCATTCGAGGATGTACTTGAGCTATCGCGGAGATTCTCAATCGGTCTCGGCGACCGACTGCGGGAGCGCATCTACAACGATGTAGTACCGCCTCTCGCCGCCGCCCTCGTCGAAGCCAGAGCGCTCAGCATGCCCGGAGCCGACGAGCTCAGCGAGACATACGGCGCCGCACTCTTCCTCCTCTTCCGAGTGCTCTTCATTGCGTACGCCGAGGACAAGGATCTCCTTCCGTACGATGCCAACGGACTCTATCGCAAGCGTTCCCTGAAGAGCATTGCAGACGACCTGCTCAAGGTCACGCGATCGGAGTCGGGCTTCGGTCCCGACCCCGTGTTGTGGGAGCAGCTTGACGCCATCTTCAAAGCAGTCCGGAATGGCAACAGGGCATGGGGCGTACCCGCCTACAACGGAGCTCTCTTCAGTGATAATCCTGTTGTCTCAGAGCTGGGAGCGCTCCTGGAGGGGATCGAGATACCGGACCGGGCGCTCGGGCCGATACTGACGGCCCTTCTCCTGGATGACGGGCCGGAAGGACTCGGGCCGGTCGACTTCAGGAGTCTCGGCGTGCGCGAGTTCGGCACCGTCTACGAAGGACTCCTCGAACAGGAACTCTCAGTTGCTGTGTGTGATCTTGCTCTGGACAAGAAGGGCGCGTACGTACCGGCGAAGGGACGCGGGAAGATAGTCGTCCCCGAGGGCGGTGTCTATGTACATAACGCATCGGGAGCGCGCAAATCGTCCGGGAGCTACTATACGAAGAGCTTTGCCGTCGACCATCTTCTTAAGCACGCACTCGACCCCGCGCTCGATGCTCACCTCGCGCGCCTGGATGAACTCGATGACAACGAGGCCGCGGCCGAGTTCTTCCGCTTCTACGTGGCCGACATTGCCATGGGCTCGGGCCACTTTCTGGTTGCAGCGGTCGACAGGATTGAGCCCAAGCTCCATGGGTATCTGGCTAGGCGGCCACTTCCGGGCGTGACCGATGAGCTCCAGCGCCTCAGGAAGAAGGCGGGTGAGAATCTGGGTCAACTCGCCGACAGATACGAGATCGAAGACACGCGGCTCCTGAGGCGCCAGATAGCCAGGCGGTGCATCTACGGCGTGGACGTCAACCCGATGTCGGTCCAGCTCGCACGCCTGTCTCTGTGGATACACACGTTCGTTCCGGGACTTCCGCTCAGTTTTCTCGACCGTTCGCTTGTTCAGGGGAACAGCCTGGTCGGTGTCGCGACGTTCGATGAGGTCACGAGTGCACTGACGGAGGAGTCTGGAAAAGTCACGCACGACCTCTTCTCACTCTCTCCGGAGGCGATGCTGGCAGCGGCTGCGGAACCATTGGCGCGCCTCGCACATCTGTCGGATGGAACCAAGGCTGAGATCGAAGCGGCGAGGAAGGCTCTCGCAGACGCGCACGAGGCGGTGCGCCCGGCTGAGGCGCTCATGGATATCGTGACCGCGTCGCGTCTGGACGATGCGCTTGCGCACGAGGTCAGAACCGGCTATGGGGCGGACGGCAACCTCCTCGCCGATATCTCAAGCTTGCCCGGAGGTGAACTCCACGAGAGGGCCAAGGAAATTCTCAAAGCCATCCCACCATTCCATTTCCCGATCGTCTTCCCCGAGGTCTTCCTTCGCGAACGCCCGGGGTTCGATGTCATTCTGGGGAACCCGCCGTGGGAGAAGGTTCGGGTTGAGGAACACGGGTTCTGGAGCCGGCATGTGCCGGGATTCAAGGGCCTGAAGCAGAGCGAACGCGAGAAGCTGACCCCGAAGCTTCGGAAGGAGCGGCCGGATCTGGTCTGGGCACTCGAGCAGGAGGTAGCGGAGGCGAAACTCCTGCGCGGTACACTTGTCAGAGGTCCCTTCCCGGGCATGGGAACCGGCGATCCCGACCTCTACAAGGCCTTCACCTGGCGGTTCTGGTATCTTCTTGCTGCACCCGGAGGGCATATGGGTGTGGTTCTTCCCCGATCCGTGTTTGCGGCGAAGGGCTCGGAGCTTTTCCGGTTGGAGCTGCTCGAGAACGGTGAGTTCAGAGACTTGACGATGCTGCTGAACTCGCGCGGATGGGTGTTCGATGAGGCGGAACATCGATACACGATAGCCCTTCTCTCCGTTGCCAGGCAGAGGCCCCGGAAGCCGGCGGTTCCTCTGCGCGGTCCCTACGCCAGCTACAAAGCCTATCAAGTCGGCACCGGTGTGGTTGGGGAGCTCGCAGACTCAACCGGTTCCTACTCGGTCGTTCCGGTCTCGGAGATACGTGAGTGGTCGGAGAGCGCGGCGTTCCCGCTTCTTCCGGCGGAGGACTCGCTCGAGGTCTTCCGGCAGCTCCGGAAGAGCCCGCGGCTCGATGCTGTGATCGATGGATCGTGGCGGGCGCGGCCGATCGCCGAGCTCCACGCGACCGGAGACAAGCCGCGCATGACGTTCACGGAAGGCGACGGACTCTGGCCGGTCTACAAGGGTGAGACGTTCGACCTCTGGAATCCGGACACCGGTACGTACTACGCATGGGTTGACCCGGCGAAGATATGCCGGCATCTTCAGGAGAAGCGCACAAGGCAGCACAGGAACAGGCGGAGCGCGTTCCATGAGTTCGACGAGCAGTGGGTCAACGACGAGGCGACGCTGCCGTGCCGGCATCCGAGGATTGCGTTTCGGGATGTCACACGGGCAACCGACACAAGGACCGTGCGCTGCGCACTGATCCCGGGGCAGGTGTGCGTCAACCACAAGGCGCCTTTCCTCCTGTTTCCCAGCGGGGGATGGGGTGACGTGGCTGTCGTTCTCGGGGTGATGTCTTCGCTGCCGCTGGACTGGTATGCACGGAGATTCGTGGAGACGTCCTTGACGTTCTTCGTGCTCAACCCATTCCCAATCCCACGCCCCCCATCCGATTCCCCTCTCGGCACCCGTCTCATCTCCCTCGCTGGGCGCCTCGCGGCGCCGGACGACCGCTTTGCTGAGTGGGCGGAACGAGTCGGTGTAGACTGCGGACCGCTTCCGGACGACGAGAAGGCTGACATGATCCGTGAGCTCGATGCCGTGGTGGCTCACCTCTACGGTCTCAACCAGCGTCAACTCAGGCATATCTTTGAGACGTTCCATGAGGGCTGGGATTATGAAGAGCAGCTCAGGGCGACACTCAGGCATTTCCGGGACTGGAAGAAGAAATAGCCGGCAATCCCGCCGGGTGAGGGCCTTTTACATACCAGCCGTGGCTGTTGGTGACGACCAGTCGTAAAAAGGTCTTTACATCTAGCTTAACCAAATGTAAAATTGGTTTTCATGATACGACGTGACTATTGGACAGACAGAATCCAGGCTGCCTGGGAAAAGGCGCCGGTCGTGTGGCTGACCGGGGTGCGCCGCGTCGGGAAGACGAGCCTGGCGCGCGCCATACCGGATGCGCACTTCCTCAACTGCGACATCCCCGACACCGCAGCAATCGTTGAGAACCCCGACCGCTTCTATGCGTCGGTCTCTGAGCCGGTCGTCGTCTTCGACGAGATCCACCAGCTCGAGGACCCGAGCCGACTACTCAAGATCGGCGCCGATGAGTTTCCCCATCTCAGAATCCTCGCAACCGGTTCATCCACTCTGGCAGCGACGCGCAAATTCCGCGACAGCCTGACGGGTCGGAAGAGGGTCGTTCACCTCCTGCCGGTGCTTGCGCGCGAGTGCGCCGCGTTCGGCGCGAGCGATCCACGAAAGCGACTCCTGCACGGCGGTCTTCCGGAGTCGTTGCTCGCTGGCGAGAAGGACCCTGAGTTCTTCGCCGAGTGGCTGGATTCATTCTATGCAAGGGACATCGAAGAGCTCTTCAAGGTGGGGAAGCGGCAAGGGTTCCTGCGGCTTGTCGAGAGCGTTCTTCGTCAGAGCGGCGGGCTTCTCGAGGTGGGGACGTTGGCCAAGCACTGCGCCTTGAGTCGACCGACGGTCGACAGGTACCTCGACATCCTTGATATCACGCACGTGGCCGCTCTCGTTCGGCCGTATCACGCGGGGGGGCGGCAGGAGCTTTTGCGGCAACCTAAGGTTTACGGATTCGATACGGGCTTCGTGAGTTACTTCGGGGGATGGCACGAGCTGCGCGAACAGGATTGCGGGATTCTGTGGGAGCATCTTGTGTTTGAGACCCTCGTGGCTCACTGTGGACGGCGGGACATTCACTACTGGAGAGACAAACAGAAGCGCGAGGTGGACTTTGTCGTGCCGCGGGGTGGTGGCGCCTGCGATGCCATCGAGTGCAAGTGGGATTCCGGAAATCTATCGCTCCGAGGTCTGAAGGCATTTCGGGATAACTATGCGGCGGGTGAGAACTACATCATCAGTCCGCAGCGAGGTGAGGCCTACACGCGGAACGTAGACGGCCTGGAACTTACGTTCTGCAATCTGCACCAGTGGGAACAACTGAGCGTCGCGGACGCTTGAAAGGCATGACGGTGAAGGGCTACACACCACTCGAGTTCATGGACAATCGCGAGCAGCGCATGGACGAGGCGATTGTCGGCTACCTTGAGCACCTCAAGGCGACGCAGAAGGAACCGCCGGTCATCGCCATTGCCACCGGATACTTCAATCCGGAGGGGTTCCTCCGCATCATGCCCGGTCTCACCGGGTGTCGGGGCATCCGGCTGCTCCTGGGTGCTGAGCCCGCAGTCTCGCTTCTCCACACCAGGCGACAACCCGGGGACCCGAGAGGAACGGACTGGGAGCGCGAGCTTCTCAAGAAAGCTCTCGGTGGGACAGAGTCAGCGATGATCGAGGACCGCGATCTCATCCCGTTCCTTCCGACGATGGATCGTGCGGTCAGGGAGCTTCTCGCGTTTCTCAAGGATTCCCCAATAGAGGTGCGCCGCTACACGCACGGCTTCCTTCACGGCAAAGCGTACCTCTTCGGCGACCGGCAGGGCATCTTCGCCGGCTCGTCGAACCTCACTGCGGCAGGGCTTTCGCGGAACCTCGAGCTCAATCTCGGCGGCTACCAGCCGGGGCAGGTTGGGAAAGTCGCGGGGTGGTTCGAGGAGCTCTGGAAGGATGCCGAGCCGTACGATCTGGCCGAGATCTACGGAGCCCGGTTCGCCGAGTACGATCCATATGTCATCTATATGCGAGTTCTCTGGGAGCGCTATGGTGATGAACTTGCGGCGGAGATGTCGGCGTCCGGGCGGATCCGCCTCACGACGTTCCAGCGGGACGGGCTGGATCGCGCGCAGCGAGTCCTGGACAACTACGGCGGTGTGTTGGTCGCTGATGGCGTCGGGCTGGGGAAGTCGTTTATTGCCGGCGAGATCATCCGTCACGCCATCGAAGAGGACAACCGGCGTGTGCTCCTCATTTCACCTGCGGCTCTGCGCGACGGGATGTGGCGGCGTTTCAAGGATTCCCACCAGCTCGGCGTCGAGAACATCTCATACGAACAGCTGGCGGCCGACAGTCAGCTCGGGGAAGGGGAGTCGAGCTGTCTGGCAAGAGAGGTCAAGGAATACGACCTCATCGTGATCGATGAGGCCCAGGCCTTCCGCAACGATGACACGCAGCGGTCACGCGCACTCAGACGTCTGCTCCGGGGGAAGCCGCGGAAGAAGTTGGTTCT
>JAUWBY010000130.1 GCA_030609605.1 Candidatus Eiseniibacteriota bacterium | reverse complement strand
CCGGGGAAACCCTGAACAGATACGGCAGATCCTCCTGAACCTTATCATCAATGCCTTCGAGGCGATCGGCGGGAGCGGTCGGGTGAACGTGTTTCTGCTGCCTGCCTCCGAAATGAATCCGGAGGTATTGAGGGGAGAGGTGGCGGTGGTCGTTGAGGACACAGGATGTGGGATCGAAGCGGAGCGAGTGGCTCAGATATTCGCGCCGTTCGTGACCTCGAAGGTCCGTGGAACCGGGCTTGGACTCGCGATCGTGGACAAGCTCGTCGAGCTGCAGGATGGGCGGATCATCGTTGAAAGCGAGGAAGGCCGAGGCAGCAGGTTCATCGTTTACCTGCCCGGAGTGGGCGATTGACAGGACGTATTCGGAAGGACACCACGATGGCACACGGAAGGATCTTGGTCGTCGACGACGAGGATAGCATTCGAGAGTACCTCGCGATGATGCTGGAGCGCGAGGGCTACGAAGTGCAGTCGGCTGCGGACGGGAAGAAGGCGGTGAAGCTGAGCTCTAAGGAGAGCTTCGATGCCGTCATCACGGACATCCAGCTTCCCGGAATGACCGGGATCGACCTGCTTGGGGCATTCCGCGAGTCGGACCCGACCGTCCCGATAATCATCGTGACCGGGCATGCATCTCAGGAGTCGGCGATCGAGGCGCTGAACCTCGGCGCGTTCTACTACCTTCTGAAACCCGTGTCGAACGAAGAACTCAAGCAGGTTGTGCGAAACGCTCTGGAGATGCAGAGGCTCAGGGAGGAGAAGGTCGATCTCGAGCGGGCAGTGCACGTAGGTACCGAGCGGGATATGATCGGCGAGAGCGAAGGGATGCATAGTGTGTTCAATCTGATCGCTCGCGTGGCGAAGACGGCGAGCACCGTGCTTCTGAGGGGGGAAAGCGGTACAGGCAAGGAACTGGTCGCCCGAGCCATCCACGTAGCGAGTTCGCGTGCCAACGAACGTTTCGTCTCGATCAATTGTGGGGCGCTGCCTGAGACGCTCCTCGAGAGTGAGCTCTTCGGACACGTGAAGGGCTCCTTCACGGGGGCGATAAGGGACAAGCGCGGACTCTTCGTTGTGGCCGACGGAGGCACCTTCTTCCTCGATGAGGTCAGCGAGACGTCACTCGCGATCCAGGTGAAACTGCTGAGGGTTCTTCAGGAGCGTGAGGTCGTTCCGGTAGGCGGGACGAAACCGACGAAGGTCAACGTCAGGATCATCGCGGCCACGAACGCCGATCTCGAGGAGTGCGTCAAGGACAAGCGGTTCAGGCCCGATCTCTACTACAGGCTCAATGTGATCCCGATAGTCATCCCGCCTCTCCGGGACCGGCGTGACGATATTTCTCTGCTGGTGAGCCACTTCATCGAGAAGCTTACTGGAGGAGAGAAGACCGTGTCCGATGATGCGATGACCATTCTGACAAGCTACGAGTGGCCCGGCAATGTGAGGGAACTCGAGAATATCATCGAGCGTGCGGTGATTCTTTCCGATGAACCGGAGATCACTGGTGAGAGCCTCAACGTTTCGATCTTCCCCGAGCGTTTGAGAAAGCAGACTCTCTCAGGCGTGTCTACGGACGATCTCGGCGTGTCCGGGATCACACTCGACGAACTCGAGCGTCGCTATCTGCTGCAGACCCTCAATGAGATGGGATGGAAGAAAAAGCAGGCGGCCGAGATCCTCGGCATCAATCCCTCTACCCTCTACCGGAAGCTCCAACGATACGGAATGGAAGAGCAGGTCGAGGACTAGGTGGATCGAAGAGCAGGTGGGTCGAGGAGCGGAAACAAGAACGATTGGTGGAGCGCCGGGAGGGCGGATTGCGAGTAATCGCCGGCGAGCTCAGAGGGCGACGGATCGAGGTTCCCAGGAAAGGCGATATCAGGCCGACGTACGATCGTGTCAGGGAGTCGGTATTCTCGATCATAGGACCGAGGATCGAGGGTGCGCGAGTTCTTGACCTCTTCGCAGGCACGGGAAGTCTCGGCATAGAAAGCCTGTCCCGCGGAGCTCGGTCGGTCACGTTCGTCGAGCAGGACCGTGATGTTGCAAGCGTGCTTACGGACAACATCGACCGACTTGGCCTCAAGCCGGAGTCGACAGTCCTCAGACTGGCTGTGGCCAGGTTCTTGAGTGGTGGACGGGACAGGGCAGCGTTCGACATCGTGTTTGCCGACCCGCCATATGACAGCGGACTGGCCGAGAGGACACTTGAAATAGTGGGGAGCTGGGGCGGCATACGCACAGATGCGCTGGTGATCGTGGAGCACCGAGTCGGTGACGTGCTTCCGGACGCCAGTGATCGGCTCGGGAGGGTGAGAAGAGAACGCTACGGAACCATTGAGGTTGAATTCTTCGAGGCGGGTACCGCGAAGATGACATCGGAGGTGGACATTTGAGAACAGCGCTCTACGCCGGGACGTTCGATCCGATCACGAACGGTCATCTTGATCTTCTGAGGCGGGCACTCGGCATCTTCGACCGCGTGGTGGTGGCGGTGGGCACGGGACGGGACAAGAATCCGATGTTCACGCCATCCGAGCGAGTGGAGATGATCCGGGAGGCCACGAGCGGCCTTGACGGCATTGAGGTGACGTCACTCGGGGGGCTTCTTGTGGAGGAGGCCCGGCGACTTGACGCGTGCGCCGTGATCCGGGGCCTGAGAGCGGTCTCTGATTTCGAGTACGAATTCCAGATGGCTCTGATGAACAGACGTCTCGCGGCTGAGATCGAGACGGTGTTCCTCACACCGAGCGAGCGCTTCACATATCTGGACTCCACAATCGTCAAAGAGGTGGCCCTTCTGGGGGGCGACGTCTCCGGACTCGTGCCGGACGTTGTTCTCAGGGAGCTTGTGAAGAAGCGCAACGGTTCTTGAAAAACATGATCACAGGAGAGAGTGGAGACGATGGGGATACTGGAGTCAATCAGGGAGCGGGCGGCAGAGCGCGACGCGAGAATAATCCTGCCCGAAGGGAACGATGATCGCATAGTCAAGGCTGCAGCCCAGATCAAGCGCGAGGGTTTCGCAACGCCGATCATCCTTGGCAAGCGAGAGAGTTTGGAGGCGGCCGCGCGGGCGCACGGCGACGATATCTCCGGAATCGAGACCATTTCACCCGAGCGTTCGGACAAGCTCGGTGACTTCGCGCGGCAGTACCACGAGCTCAGGGCTCACAAGGGGATCACGGAGGAGGAGGCGTGGGAAGCCGTCAGAGACCCCATTTTCTTCTCCACACTCATGGTGCGAAACGGTCATGCCGATGGGTGCGTTGCAGGCGCCGCCACGGCGACGGCGGACGTACTGAGAGCGTCGTTTCACTGCATCGGTCTTACTGAGGGCGCATCGATCGTCTCGAGCACGTTCCTGATGATCATCCCGGATGATGTGCCGGTTCCGGAACACGTACTCTTCTTTTCCGACTGCGCGGTGATCGCTCAGCCGACGCCCGAGCAGCTGGCCGACATCGCGATTGCGACGGCGGCAACAAGACGGGCGCTTGTCGGCGACGAGCCGGTCGTGGCCATGCTGTCGTTTTCGACGAAGGGAAGTGCCAACCACCGAGATGTGAACAAGATCATAGATGCGACACGACTTGTTCGCGAGCGAGCCCCAGATCTTGCAATCGACGGGGAGCTTCAGGCTGATGCGGCGCTTCTGCCCGGGATCGGGGCGAAGAAGGCGCCGGGAAGCGAAGTCGCCGGGCGCGCGAACGTGCTTGTATTCCCCGACCTCGACGCTGCCAACATCAGCTACAAGCTGGTGCAGCGGCTCGGTGGCGCAATTGCCGTGGGACCGATACTGCAGGGACTGGCCAAGCCCGTGAACGACCTCTCGCGCGGCGCGAGCGTGCAGGACGTCGTTGATCTGGCTGCTATCACAGCCGCGCTGAGCGTAGCCTGAGTCCACTTCTCGCCGAACCTGTTCTGTTGAGGCTATAGGCATGGAAGGCAGTCGTCTGACGAAGGCTGTTCAGAGGGATATCGGGGCTGCGGTTGGAGGGTCCTGCTCGACGGCGCTCGAGGACAGGATCTGCTACTCCTTTGACGCGACGGACATTCGTGGGCTTCCAGACATCGTGGTGTGGGCCGAATCGCGCGATCATGTCGTGGCGGTGGTGAAGATAGCGTCTCGAGCGTGTCTTCCAGTTGTTCCGAGAGGGGCGGGTACGGGGTACACGGGAGGCAGCATCCCGATCTGTGGAGGAATCGCGCTCTCGTTCGAAAAGATGACCCGCGTTGTCGATATTGACGCCGCGGCGCGAGTCGCCGTGGTCGAGCCCGGCGTGATCAATGATGACCTGCGCAACACCGTGGAGCGGCTGGGACTGATGTATCCTCCCGATCCGGCGAGTCTCAAGGTGTCCACGATCGGTGGTAACGTTGCGGAGGGTGCGGCGGGACCACGGACGGTGCTCTATGGCACGACAAGAGACTACGTGGTCGGGCTGGAACTGGTCATGATGGACGGCAGCGTCATCCGTACGGGCTACCTCGCCGGGGATTCCGATGTCGCGTGGGATCCCGGTCCGCTCATCGTGGGTTCGGAGGGGACGCTGTCGGTGGTGACCAGCGTAGCGCTGAGACTGACCGATGCTCCAGACGTCACGCGAACGTACTGGGCCGAGTTCGACTCGCTCGATGGCGCAGCTGCGGCCGTGGCAATGATAACGGCCGATGGCATGCCGGTGAGCGTTCTTGAGATCATGGACGGGGACACGCTGGCCTGTGCTACCGAGTACGTACGCGGCCGAGCGCCGGACACGAGGTCGGAGGGAGCGCTTCTCATAGAAGTAGAGGGTGCTACTGACGACATCGCCGGAATGTGGGAGAGACTGCGGCCCCTCTTGGAGAACTGCGGGGCAACGGGAGTCAGAGCCGCATCCGACGAGAACGAGCGGGATGAGATCTGGGAGATCAGGCGTTCCATCTCCGCATCTCTTGCCAGACTCGGCACCGGCAAGATCAACGAAGACATAGCCGTTCCGAGAAGCCGGATTCCGATGTTCATAGCGGAGATGCGCCGCATTTCGGAGGAGGTCGATCTGCCGATACTGGCATTTGGTCACGCGGGGGACGGCAACCTGCACGTGAACATAATGCTCGATCGTGCCAACCGACTGCACATGGTCAGCGCGCGACAGGCCGTATCGATGCTCTTCAGCGCCGCACTCAAGCTGGGTGGGACCCTTAGCGGCGAACACGGCATTGGGATAACCAAGGCGGAACATCTGGCGGAGGAGCTGGACGAAGCGGCTCTGGGTGTCACCGCGGCAGTCAAGCGCGCACTCGATCCATCGGCTCTTCTGAATCCGGACAAGATACTGTCCGACAGACCCAACCCGTGGTGGGACGGCCTCAGAGCACCGTCCGTCGGGGCATAGGAGTCCCTGGATGCTGATCGACACAGCCAAGATACGAGTGAAAGCAGGAGACGGGGGGAATGGCTGCAGGAGTTTCCGACGGGAGAAGTTCGTGCCCTTTGGCGGTCCCAACGGTGGAGACGGCGGCAAGGGGGGCAGCGTGATCATTGAAGCGTCCCGCGGCCACTCGACGCTTCTGGATTTCAGATACAAGAGGGAGATCAAAGCTGAGCGAGGACATCACGGTCTCGGCTCGCGCAAGACGGGCAGGAGCGGAGAAGATGTCCTTCTCAAGGTTCCGGTCGGAACAATGATCAAGGATGTCGGCACCGGCGATATCCTTGCTGACTTGGATGAGGTGGGGAAGAGCTTCATTGTTGCCGCCGGAGGTCGTGGCGGGAGGGGGAACGCCAGGTTTGCGACCTCTACCAATCGGGCTCCAACGAGATGCGAGGAAGGACGCCCCGGTGAGGAACGGCTGGTGGAACTCGAACTCAAGCTGGTCGCGGACGTCGGACTGGTGGGGCTTCCTAACGCGGGCAAGTCGACTCTTCTCTCGGCGATCTCGGCTGCTCGTCCGAAGATCGGAAGTTTTCCTTTCACGACCCTGAGTCCTGTTCTTGGACTTGTGCCGTTCGATATCGATCGAAGCTTCGTCGTAGCTGATCTCCCCGGTCTCATCGAAGGCGCCCACCAGGGAAAGGGACTCGGCTACAGGTTCCTGCGTCACATTGAGCGGACGCGAGTCCTGGTCGTGCTCGTGGACTCAAGTGATCCTGACCCCGAGGTCTCCTATCGCACGCTGCTCCATGAGCTTGAAAGCTACGGTTTCGGCGTCTCCGAGAAACCCCGCATTGTGGCTCTGACGAAGATGGACCTCGGATCGGGTGTGAGATCCGGAGATGTCACGTTCGGGGGCGAGGATATTGTAGAGATCTCATCCGCAACGAACGCTGGGTTGGAGAAGCTCAAGGGCATGATGCGTGCCCTTCTTGATGAAACCGACAGGCTGGAGGAGTAGGCTCCTCCTGTCGGAGGAGTAGGCTCCTCCTGTTGGAGGAGTGGGCTCCTCATGTTGGAGGAGTGGGC
>JAUWBY010000179.1 GCA_030609605.1 Candidatus Eiseniibacteriota bacterium | reverse complement strand
GAGGAAGTGGGGTCTCGGAACGACGATGAGGAATCCTGGACCTGCTACTCGTTCGGCCTCGCGGGCTTCTACCCGATCATGCAGGGCAGCATCTACCGCGTCGATGCGGGTGGGAGATTCTCGTACTATTCCTCAAGCAACGTCGACACCTGGGAGCCCACGGAACAGGAGTGGACCGACAAGTTCTCCGGTTGGTCGTTCGGCCCCCTTGTGCGAGGCTCGTGGCAGCTTGGCGACTCCCCGATCACCATTGGTCCGGAGGTCTGTCTCAAATACACGAAGCTCAAGTTCACCGAGGAGGCAATGGCACACGGTGAGGAGCTGTGGACCAACGAGTTTGATATCAGTGGCTTCAGTGTAGACTACTCATTCCGGGTCGATTTCTACTTCGACTAGGGCGGAGCGATTCCCCGGACGCGCCCCAACGGGCGCTGAAAGGAGACAGAGATGCATCGCGCAATTGTTGCACTGCTCGTGGCTGCAACTCTGCTGATTGCTCCAGCCGCATCAGCAGAGCTATACACGGGTCTGAGGCTCACCGGTATGGGCAACATCAACGGTGATATGGAGTTAATGGGAGACTCGGGCTTCCTCACCTACCGCGAGTTCGTCGTCGGATTCGGCGACGAGATCCAGGGTGAGGTGTCGTTCGGATTCGATAGCATGACTGTCGAGGAGCAGGTCGACGAAGAGGACGACGGTCGGTTCTACTACGACAAGGAGACCTACAGCGCCATGATGTTCGGCCTGGCGGGCTTCTACCCGCTCAAGCTGACCCCATCGTTCCGCTTCGATGGCGGTCTACGCTTCCAGTACTACAGCGTGAAGTACTCGTCGGAGGAGGAATACGCGCGTTCCTCCACGAATACCGAGGACATCGCCATCGGTGGTTGGGCAGTAGGACCTGTCGCACGAGCCCAGTGGCGCGTTGCCGGAGGCAAGATCGGCATAGGTCCCGAGATCTACTTGAAGTACGGAAGCTACACGGTGACCTCAGAGGAAACCTACGGTGGGGAGCAGTACGACCGGCCCGACGAGAAGGTATCCGCCTGGAATCTGGACTACTCGTTGAGAGCCGATTTCTACTTCGACTAGGAACTCGCCTTCGCAGAGGATCGCGAGAAGCACTGCCGGAGTGTGGTCAATCCAGGCCACTGACCGTGCTACCGGGACACGCAATACGAGAGAACGGGGCGCTCAACACCGGCGCCCCGTTTCTCGTATCCACTCAAGTCCGTTCTCTCTGGTTCGTCCACGCCGCGGCCGCGGATACTCGCCGTCCGCGCTCGCTTTCGGGCCGATCAATGCTCCCGCACCATCTCCTTGACTTTCATAAGCCGCGTCGCGGTCTCCCGCTCCATCTCAGCCAGTCGGTCGCCGATGAAGCGGATCGTCTCCTCCAGATTCGGCACGAGGATGTGCTCGAGCGCGTTGACCCGGCGGCGTGTCTTCTCAAGCTCAGCAGCGATCAGCTGGACTGACTTCTCCATCTCCGCCAGTCGCATGACCTTGGGGATCACCGCGGCGTAGAGCTCGAGCGCGTTGTCGAGTTCGGCGGTCGTATCGGCAAGACCGTAGCCGAACTCAGCGTCCTCCGGAAACTCAACTGCGAAGTTTGGAACTTTGATATTCATGATCTGCTCGCGCGAAGCGTTGAGTTCTACAATCCTCTGTGAGAACGCGAGCGCGGCCTCCATGGCGCTTCCACTTATCTCGAATCGAGCCGAAACGAACGCTCGGTAGGCGCGCGACAGCTCACCCTCCACTTCCTGCCTGAGGTCCCGGGCCCGATGCACGACTCCGAGGAAGCGGCGCATCAACTCCTCTTGTTTGTCCTTGAGGAGCTTGTGGCCGCGCTTCGCCAGGAGAAGGCGTCGCTTCAGTCTCAGAAGCTGCATTCGATTCGGATTCGCGCGTAGCCGCATCTATCTTCCTCACGTCCGGATCCACGCCTGTTTCAGTCGGCCCGGAGTCGCCGCGTTTGCCGTCCGGACTTACTCGCCGGCGGCCACCGTCTTCTTCATGTACCGATCGATCTGCTCCGGCTTCACACGCTTAAGCTCGGACTTCGGGAGGATCTCGAGGAGCTCCCAGCCGAGTGCCAGCGTCTCATCGATGGTTCGGTTCTCATCCTGCGCCTGGCGGACGTAGCGGTTCTCGAAGACCTCGGCAAACTTGAAGAAAGCCTTGTCCTCCGGTGAGAGCGCCCCCTCGCCAAGGATAACGGCCAGCTCCTGAGCCTCCTTCCCACGCGCGTACGCGGCAAAGAGCTGGTTGGCCAGGTTCGCGTGATCCTCGCGCGTCTTGCCCTCGCCGATTCCCTTGTCCCTCAGACGAGAGAGCGACGGGAGAACATTGACGGGCGGGTAGATGCCCTTCCGGTGCAGAGCACGGTCGAGGATTATCTGACCCTCGGTGATGTACCCGGTCAGATCGGGAATCGGGTGTGTCTTGTCATCGTCGGGCATGGAGACCACCGGGATCTGCGTGATCGAGCCTTTCTTGCCCTTGATCCGACCGGCCCGCTCGTAGATCGTCGAGAGATCCGTATAGAGGTAGCCCGGATAACCACGCCTTCCTGGGACTTCCTTCCGCGCCGCAGAGATCTCGCGTAGCGCTTCGCAGTAATTCGTAAGATCCGTAAGAATGACCAGAACGTGCATCTCAAGATCGAACGCGAGATACTCGGCCGCCGTCAGCGCCATTCGCGGTGTCGCGATGCGCTCGATCGCCGGATCGCTCGCCAAGTTCACGAAGAGCACGGCGCGATCAATGGCGCCCGTTCTCCGGAAATCGGCGATGAAGTACTCAGCCTCCTCAAACGTAATACCCATCGCGGCGAATACGACGGCGAACTCTTCCTCCGTCCCTCGCACCTTCGCCTGGCGCGCAATCTGCGCCACGAGCTCCGCGTGCGGGAGACCGAAACCTGAGAAGATGGGAAGCTTCTGACCTCTGACGAGAGTATTCAGGCCATCGATTGCCGATATGCCGGTCTGGATGAACTCGTTCGGGTAGTTGCGTGCCCACGGATTGATCGGCGCACCGGCCACGTCGCGCTTCACCTCAGGGATGATCGGTGGGCCGTCATCCTTCGGGCCTCCCAGCCCGTTGAAGACGCGGCCCAGCATGTCGCGCGAGAGCCCGAGTTCGAGACCCTTGCCGAGGAAACGCACCCGCGCGCTGTCGACGCTGACGCCCGTGGCGCCCTCGAACAGCTGCACGAGTGCTGTGTCCTCGTTCACCTCCAACACCTTGCCCCGCCTCACATCACCACCCGGCAGCTCGACCTCAACCAGTTCCTCGTACTTCACGCCGGAGACGCCGCCCACCAGCAGCAACGGTCCGGCAACGTCCTGGACGGTCCTGTATTCCTTGACCATTAGGCTACGACCTCCTCAGAACCGACTCTCTTCTCCACAAGCTCGCGGATCTGCTGCTCGATCCGGCCCCAGATGGCATCAAACTCCTCCATCTGTGATTCCGGGATGTACCGCGACCTGACGATGTCTTCCTGCGCGGGTAGCGCAAAAAGCTCCTCTGCAGTCACGCCCTGCTCCACAGCGTCCCGGGAAAGCCGGTCGAATCCAATGATGTTTCCGAGCATCTTGAACTGCTTTGGGAACGATGTGTATGTGTCCACATCGTCAAACGCGTTCTGGTGGAGGAAGTCCTCTCGAAGTGACTTCGCTGTTGCAAGGATCAGCCGGTCCCGGTTCGAAAGGGCATCCGTCCCGACCAACCGCGCTATCTCCTTGAGCTCGGCCTCCTTCTGGAGAATCCTCATCGACTCCTGCCGCAATCCTTCCCACTCCTCAGAGACCTCAGTTCTGAAGTACTCAGACAGCATCTCGTGATAGAGAGAATAGCTCGTCAGCCAGTTGATCGCCGGGAAATGCCGCTCGTATGCCAGCCAGTCCTCCAGCGACCAGAAGACCTTGACGACCTTGAGGCTCGCCTGGACGACCGGATCAGAGAGGTCGCCTCCGGGAGGCGAGACCGCACCGATCGCAGAAAGGGCACCGATACGATCGTCTCCTCCGATGCAGCGGACGCGCCCGGCGCGCTCGTAGAACTGTGCCGCACGCGCAGGGAGGTAGGCGGGGTAGCCTTCCTCTCCAGGCATCTCCTCGAGTCGGCCTGACATCTCACGAAGAGCCTCGGCCCATCGCGACGTTGAGTCCGCCATGAGCGCCACTGAGTAACCCATGTCCCGGAAGTACTCCGCGATCGTCATCCCTGTGTAGATGGATGCCTCTCGTGCCGCCACCGGCATGTTCGAGGTGTTCGCCACAAGCACTGTGCGTTTCATGAGAGGCTCGCCCGACCTTGGATCTTTGAGTTCCGGGAACTCAAGGAGGACGTCGGTCATCTCGTTGCCGCGCTCGCCGCAGCCGACGAAGATGACGATCTCAGCATCGGCCCACTTCGCGAGCTGGTGCTGGATGACCGTCTTCCCGGCTCCGAACGGACCCGGCACACACGCGGTTCCACCCTTCGCGATCGGAAAGAACGCATCGATGACGCGTTGCCCGGTGACAAGCGGCTCAACCGGGGTCAACCTTTCCTTGTATGGGCGCGGGAGACGGACGGGCCAGCGCTGCATCAGTGTCAGGCTGTGTGTCTTGCCGCCATCTTCAAGGACGGCCACGGTCTCTTCTACCGTGAAGCTCCCGCTCGCGATCTTTGTTATCTTCCCTTTGACTCTCGGCGGCACCATGATCTTGTGGTCGACGAGGGTAGACTCCTGCACCGTACCCAGGATGCCACCACCCACAACCTCATCCCCGACCTTCGCCGTCGCCACAAACTCCCACTTCTTCTCGCGGTCGAGACCGGGAACACTGATACCCCGCGTGATGAGCGCACCAGCTATCTTCTCGATCTTGTCGAGCGGTCGCTGGATGCCGTCGTAGATGGACTCGATGATGCCCGGCCCCAGCTCAACGGAGAGAGGCTCACCAGTCGAGACCACGGGCTCACCCGGGCCGAGTCCACCCGTATCCTCGTAGACCTGGATGGAAGCGAGGTCGCCCTTGATCTCAATGATCTCG
>JAUWBY010000240.1 GCA_030609605.1 Candidatus Eiseniibacteriota bacterium | reverse complement strand
GTCTGCCGCGCGCGCCCGGTTGCGTCACGCTCTATGGCGAACGCTCCAGGGAGCCCTGTCCCTTCCTGGAACCGTTCGCGAAGCCTCATCCCGGGGCCCATTGGAGCCACCATCACGATGTCCACTCCGGGCGGCGGGGCGATCACACCGTATCGGATCGCAAATCCGTGCGCGAAGAGGAGCGTCGTTCCATCCCGGAGGAAAGGACCAATCGCACTCGAGAAGACCTCCGACACGCACCCATCGGGGATCATGAGCGCAACGACGTCACCCACCTCAACCGCGCCGGGTATATCCAGAACCCGCACTCCAGCAAGCTCCGCCTTCGAGCGTGACAAGCTCTCGGAACGCAGGCCGACGACAACATCGACGCCGGAGTCCATGAGGTTCAACGCGTGCGCGCTGCCCTGGCTGCCGAAACCAATGACGGCAACGGTCTGCCCGATCAGGGGCTCACCTTGGATATCCTGCTCGGTGATGGCGTTCATCTGCACCGATCCTGGTCAGAACATGTAAGAACAAGGTGGAGTCGCAGAAGCGAGGCAATCGCCGGCGGTGCGAGGGCAGCGGTTCAAAACCGCCACCCTTATCACCACCGCGTATTGATCCAGGATGGAAAAGAAGGGGTGTTCTCCAAGGGATGGTCGCGGGCTGCTACTTCTGCAGCAGCTCCTCGACGATTCCCAGCTCCAGCATGGCTTCTTCGTTCCTGCCAAGCTTGTTGTAGACTCTCGCGAGCGCTCTATGGGTGCTGAGGTCTTCAGGATTGACCTCGGCGAGCCGCTCCAGAGGATCCAGGGCATTCTCAAGCTCCGGAATCACCAGTTCTTCGGGCACCCCATCAGTCTCAAGCTTCTTCGTGATGCCCCAGTAGCACAGGAATATCCTGTAAAGGACATACTCATCCTCACCATCGACAACAAGGGAGCGTTCGTAGGAAGCAATGGCCTCACGGTAGTCCTTGAGACCGTAGTGCGCCTCCGCGAGGTTGTAGTTGATGTCCTTGGTGTCGGGCGCAATACCTTCTATCTTCTCATAGTAGCGAAGCGCACCCTCCAGGTCACCCATCGCGGCCATGCTTCCGGCCTTGCTATCATAGACCGAGACGAGATTCCCCACGAGATCCTCGTTGTCGGGCGCCAGCTTGAGCGCTTCCTCGAACGCCTCGACGGCCTTGTCGTAATCCATGTTCATGTGATAGGCGTAGCCGAGATTGGCATAGGCGTCCGGCTTGCGCGGGTCGATCATGATCGCTTTCTCAAACTCCACGACGGCGTCCTTGAACTTCGATGCCGAGTTCAGGAGGTTCCCCTCCTGCTGGAACTTCTGCCAGTAGGAAGTGACGGCGTTGTCGATAGTGTCGAGGGCCTTTTGATCAGGTGCCAGATCGAGCGCTATGAAGAACTCGTCGTGCGCCATCTGGAGTTCCTCGGTGTCGGCGTAGGCCTTGCCTAGCCACATGTGAGGCTCCCATGCCATCTCGTCGTTGCGAATAGCGATCTTGAACTGCTCGACCGCACTCTCATAGTTCTCCTGCTGAAGGTAGACCTTGCCACTTGTGAATGCAGGATCCGCACCACATCCAGCCAGGAACACGATGGCAGCCAGCGCCAGGATGGCGACAGCGGTTCTCGCGACGCTCATTATGCTTCCCCCTGTTTTGACAGTCCCCCCGATTCGTGTTTCCAGACCCGACAGTATATATGTCGACTCGCAGAAGTGTCAAGTTCTACGGCCCGGAAGGGCGTACGCATGCGCGCACCCATGCGCGCACAGCCCAATCGCGCGCACCCATGCGCGCACCTACAACAATCGGTTGTCGTTGACGAACAGCCCATACTTGCATCCGAGGAAGTCGGCTGCCCTGCGAGACACGATCATCCGCGAGATGAATATCTCAAAGTACTCCATGACCTGCGAGATCTTCGTGTTGATCGTCAGGTTGAGCGTGATGAGCCTGTTCTCCGCATCGACGATCAGATTCGACTTCCGTACTGCATAGTTGACGCGGTCGTGGATATCGAACTTGAGTGTCGAGGGATTCCTTACTCGTGAGCGGTGCACGTCCGCTTTGTCGGCAAGGATCAGCGCGGCCGAGACGTTGTTCACCGGGTCGGCGTGCTCCTCGTGATGATTGCCGATTGCCGACATCACCGTCATAATCTCGACGAGAGGCATCTCCCGGTCCCTGAGGAGTCGGTACGCGAGAAGGGCCCCGGACTGTGCGTGGTCCTCCCGGTTGATTATGTTCCCAAGGTCGTGGATGTAGCCGGCGACGCCGGCCAGATCGGCCTGCCGCCCATCGATGCCCAGCTGCTTCAAGAGCTTCTGCGCCGTGCGGCCAACCCACTTGCCGTGCCTCACGCCATGCTCCGTGTAGCCGATGACCCCGAGCTGGTCGTTGGCCGTCTTCAGCATGCTCGTTATCTCGGCGTCCTTCTGAATCTTGTTGAACGTTACCTGTTTCATGCTGCACTCCATCTCAAAGTATGGCTGAAAAACATACCTGCCCACGGGAGGGCAGGTATGTTTTAGTATACTGCCTGCTGCAGCCGCCGTCAAGTACCGGATGCCCGCACATTTGATTCGTGATCCGACGCGCTGTACCGTCGGGCCCCTTCGTTCTGGATGTCAGTTTGCAGAAGGGTCGCTGGACAATCGTCTGACGGCTTTTTCAGAATGAGTATTTGACCTTGAAGTATATCTCATCATTGTCGCTGAACTGCCCGAACTGGGTCGATGAGTCACCCTCGAGCAGCAAGGCGCCTGCGACAATCTCCGCGTTGTCTGTCGGGTAGTAGGCCAACTCCGGCCCCCCGAAGAAGGCGGAGCGGTTTGCGACATCCCCGAAATCAGCCACCTCGGCGGCAAGTGCCAGCCGCGCCGTGAGCTCACCGTGGAGGAAATCCCTCTCGATGGCTATGAGGAAGTAATCCTCCAGCCCGTCGGTCCCACGGTCAGTGAAGAATCCGTGCAGGTACTGGCCGTTCACGTAGAACCCGTTTCGGAATGTGTAGTCACCCCCTATGACGTACTTGACGTATGGGTCGTCGCTGAGAACCAGTTGATTCAGGACTCCGCCAGGAGAGGTTATGACCGTGTATGCTCCCTCCGTGGGCACGAACAGCGCGCACTCAGCCCAAACGCCAACATCCTCAATGGCTCCGGCGATGTCCACCCCAACAACCTGCTGCCGGGGATACTCCAAGATCATGTGGACATCTACGGTGCCAAGTGTGTCGGCAGGGATCACGGTCGCCGCGGTCGGCAGCGGCCAGTCATCTGGTCCGTACATGTACGATACGGAGCAATCATAACCCAGGAACTCTCTCTTGATTCTCAAGCCTACGCTCGCGGTGTCCTGTGGGCGGTCATCCGGGAGGATCACCTCGTCTGTCAGGGTTCCGAGGCTGAGTTCGGGGGAGAGTGGGAAGGATGCCGGGACCTGCCAGCTTGAGGAAGGAGATCTGGCTGGGGTGAAGACCGGGATCATCACGCCGGTGACGATGAAATCGCCGGGGTAGTAGTCGACGCGGACTGCCATCGTCGGTATCTTTCGACCTAGGTTCAGGATATCCTCAAAGTCGTCCGGGTTCAGATTGTCGACGACGTTCAGCTTGTCTGCGGAGCCCCAAGCGATCCGTTGCTTGCCGATTCGAAGGTCCATATTGTCCAGGAACAATCCATACACGTCCATGTAGGCCTCATACATCTCGAGGTGCCAGGGCTGGATGCGATCGCTGTTCTGAAGATCAGCCGATGAGTGCACATCCGGGGAGCCTGAGTACCGGACGCCCAATTCAGAATGAAACATGGCGTCCGGATGTCGCACGTCGAGCTTCAGGCCAAGCTGGACCTCGTTCCACGTGTAGCCATCGTAGTCCCCGCCTGGACGCCAGCGGCTGTCTGTTGTGAGCACTCCTCCG
>JAUWBY010000198.1 GCA_030609605.1 Candidatus Eiseniibacteriota bacterium | reverse complement strand
AGTACGTGATATCGAACCAGTCGATGTAGATTGCCTCATCGCTCGCACCGGTGATATCTCGCGGAAGATAGATCTCAAGCGTGTTATAGCCTTCATTGATGGAAAGACTGTCGACCTCGAATCTCATGTCTCGGTAGCCTTCCCAGTAGGCGTCGTACGCCTCTTCTCCGTTCAGAGAAAAGACGGCGTGGTGATCCGGGTTGGGATAGAACGCGCTGTTGCCGTAGACGCTCGCCGCAAGAGAACCGACTGAGTCGATTCTGACGTGGCTCAACTGCTCGTGAAAGTAGCGACGGCTTTCGCTCTTCGTCATCTCGTGCCAGAACCAGTTGTCAGACCGCCCCTGACGTGTGAGGATGTTGCGCTCGAAATGCGCGCGCACCTTGTGGGCGTCAGTCTGGATCGGCGTCGGTGAGTCCTGTAGGTCGTCTTCCTCCATACGGAGCGGATTGGCACTGAATCCCGACGGCGTGCCCTGATTTTCCCACGTCAGCCAGTAGACATTCTCGTTCGCGAAGCGGTTCTCGTGATAGGGCTCCTCCGGATTCTCGATGTCGAATTCGGTCGACCACCCGTCGACGCCCAGCGCGAAGAAGATCACGCAATCAGTAGGATCGAATGAGCCGTCGTTCTCACCCTGCACGCGTATCGTACACTCATCCATCCAGTCCGGACGTGGTTCGAGCACCGAAGGTGGCATCGACAACCCGCCTCCGTTGAACACCCGGAAGGTAGCAGGATCGATCGCGCCGGCAGTCACACCGAGCGAGACCAGCGCATCATGGGAAACGCTGTGGAACCCCTTCTCCGAGATCGACATCTTCACCCAGTTGGATGACGTGTCAAAGTAGTCATCGTCACGGCGACCTGAAACGTCCAGGCGGGTGCCGATCCGACGCCAAGCCCGGCCGCTCTCGTAGTTCAGGAGACCGAAGCGGAACATGTTCTCTCTCCGCGGCGCATCGCGGCGCGGGCGGCCGTTTTCGCTCACAGCGCCTCGCTTGAGCCCCCTGAATGTCAGCCTTGCTTCAATCCTCTCCTGTGAGATCAGAGTGTTGCGGGCTGGGTCGAACTGGACAGGGTGAAACTCAAGAACGACGATGCGCTGCGTCGCGAACCACCGAGGCCCTTCAAGACTCGCAGTCGCCGGCGGCCAGAAACCCGCTGTCTCGTAGACACTACCTTCCCGACGCTCGTACCGACCGAGTTCACCCTCCCCCACCCGTACAGAGGACGGAGCCGGAGCCACTCGCACACCTTTCGTCAACTCGGTCCCACCCATCGTCAACTGGAGCTCAACCACCTCGCAGTCGGGAACGGCAAGCATGACCTGAATGCACGGGAGATCGGGACCACCGGGAACAGCCAGTGACTGCGAGTGAGGCAGAGCGACCGATACGTAGTCACGATCATCTACTGTGAGAGCTGTGAGAACCGGTTTCCCGGGTTCGCAAACAAGGGTAATACCGGCCTCGTTCGACTCGATGAGCGAGACAGAAGTCGCCACTGCGGGACTTGCAGAAGAAGCGATCCAGATCGCCGCCAGCACAACCGCCACTAGAGAGCTTCGATGGCTCACCGGGAGTCCTCCTCGCCCGCAGCACCAGTGAATGCGGAACTCACATTGCTTCGATTGATGACACCGACGACCCGGTTCTCTTCGTCCACCACGGGCAGGAGAACGTGCTTGTTGTTCAGCATTATCGCAGCGACCTTCATTATGGACGTTCCGGGACCGACCGTGTGTGGGTCGGTATGCATGACATCCTCTGCAAGGAAGAGCGTAGGTTCGATCTCCGACATCGTCTGCGCTTCGATCGTTCCGAGATCATCGAGGAAAGCGAGATCGTCGAACATCGAAAGATAGTGCGGAAGAAATATGTTTATGAGTTCTTCGTGTGTGACTACACCGAGCAGGCGACCGTCCTCATCGACGACCGGAACGCCGGTGATTCGATGGCATCTCAGAAGCTCCGCAATCTCAGCGATATTCGCCGTCCGTCCGACAGTGACGACGTCCGTCGTCATGTAGTCGCGCGCCTTCATGTTCCCCCATTTCGGAGAGGCTATTGCTCGCGCCCTCTGTCAGGCGCCTACTTCACCGTGTCGAAGAGCCCGAGTACATCGTCCACTGAGTCCGTCGAGAGAAGCAGTTCCCTGTTCCCCTCATCTTTCATCAGAAACGACATGTGCGCCATCAGGTTGAGGTAGAGCCGCGATGGCTCCTGCTCCTTGGGCGCTCCGATAAGGAAGACGAGTCGGACCGGATTCCCATCCAGGGCACCGAAATCCACGGCTGCAGTCGTGCGCCCGAACGCGAACACCACATCGCGCACTGCCTTGCTCTTCGCGTGAGGAAAAGCCACTCCGTAGCCCACCCCCGTCGATACGAGTTCCTCTCTGGCCAGGACGTCATTCAGAAAGGAATCTGCATCCGTAACCTTCTTGGAACGCGACAGCAGATCCGTCATGCGTCCGATCACTTCTTCTTTGGTGCCGGACGAGACGTTCAGGTTCACTAGCTTGCGGTCGGTAAAGGCTGATAGCTTCATTCGGGGAGAACTCCTAAGCTTCCTTGTACTTGCCCATACTCATGAATTTCTCGAGGCGGCGATCCACAAGTTCAGTCGGGCTCAACTTCTCAAGCTCGCTCAAGTGCCTCTGGATCGCTTCACCGACGTTGCGCGCTGCCATCTCCGGATCTCTGTGTGCTCCACCCACCGGTTCACGGACGATCTCGTCGATCACACCGAGCGACATCAGGTCGGGCGCCGTTATCTTCATAGCTTCTGCGGCCTGCTGCGCCTTGGCGGCGTCTCTGTAGAGAATCGATGCGCACCCCTCGGGCGAGATCACGGAGTAGATCGCGTACTCCATCATGAGAACACGATCACCGACGGCGATACCCAGCGCTCCTCCACTGCCACCTTCGCCTATGACTACCACAACGAACGGCACTGGAAGGCGCGACATCTCGCGCAGATTCACTGCGATCGCCTCAGCCTGTCCGCGCTCCTCCGCACCGATACCGGGATACGCACCAGGCGTATCCACAAACGTGATGATCGGTCGCCTGTACTTTGCCGCCAGCTTCATGAGTCTGAGAGCCTTACGATATCCCTCCGGGTGAGCCATACCGAAGTTGCGCTTGATATTCTCCTTCGTGTCCCTGCCCTTCTGGTGACCTATCACAACCACCTTGCGGTCGCCCCAGAAAGCGAATCCACCGACAATGGCCGAGTCATCGCTGAAGCGCCTGTCACCGTGGAGTTCGACGAACTCCATGCCCAACATCTTCAAGTAGTCCAGCGTGTATGGACGGCGCGGGTGACGCGCCAGCTGCGTCATCTGCCACCGGGTGAGTTTCCCATAGATCTGCCTGCGCAGCTCACCGGCCTTCGCCTCCAGCCGTGCCAGCTCGCCGGCGACATCGATGTTCTGGCTGTCCGCAAAACTCCTGAGCTCGTCTATGCGCTGTTCCAGCTCCAGGAGGGGCCGCTCGAACTCAAGCCAGCCTATCATCCCCAACCTCCCCTCAGAACGAGTCGTAGAAGGCGAATCCAAGAGCCCTGCTGTTCAGTTCAGGCGAACCGCTGGGGCCCACGACGTTGCGGAAATAGATGTCGATCTCGAGCTGTTCCACAAATATCCAGCGGAGACCGAAGTTCAGAAAACCTGTCGTGCCTTCGGGATCATCGTCCCGTCGCTCCATCGCCCACTGGTACTCGGCCACGACCGAGAACTCCTGCGAAAGACGTGCGGACGCACCCACGATTACGTCAGGTTTGGCCTTCTCCTCATCAAGAGTACGTGAAAGCCCCGCATGCACCTGCCAGAATTCGGAGAAGGGAAGTGTCTTGGCGGCGCTCGCGTAGATGCCGGATGAGGCCTTTTCGTACTCCCCGTTCTCGAGCTGCCTGCCGTATCCCCTCGAATCGTAGCCGAGAGCAATCTCTGGAACGACGTTCGTCTCCTCGGCTATCCGGAACTTGATGTCGAACTCTACGCGGTCGTCCCACTCCGGGTATCCGCTCCCCACAACATTCGCCGCCCCGTAGGACACGCCTGCCAGGATATAGTCGGTGATTCCGACACGGAGCCCGGTGATCACACCTCCGTCCGGCACGATGCGCATCCTGAGGGAGTACCCGCCCTTCGGGAGCGCGTACGCGCTGTGGAAGTCGATCAGTTTGATCGGGTGCTCCACCTGTGCCGCAGCCACGGACGGAAGTGCCGCGATCAGAATGAAGAGAGCCGCAAGTGCCCTGCTTCTCTGCATCTACGGATCCTTTCGGCTGACCGGAATGCCCCATGATTTGAGGAAAAATATAGCAACGCCGCAATTCGCTGTCAATCAGAAACGCGGTTCCGGCACGCCGGCACGCTGTGCCGCCCCCACCAGCTCGACGGCCGACTGCCCAACGAGCGGCTCCAGACCGTCGAGAAGCGCCCGAGACGGTTCGACTCTCATTGTTCCCACTTCTACAGTCAGCTCCCGTCCGTCCACGGTCTCGAGAACTATGTCGACCCGGCATCGACCGGGGTGCCGTAGGAGAACGGCCCTCACGTCATGGAGAAGCGATTCCTCAAGGCCCGCGGT
>JAUWBY010000043.1 GCA_030609605.1 Candidatus Eiseniibacteriota bacterium | reverse complement strand
ACCGCGTCGGTGCTGGGAACGATCTTCAGGACAACGCCGGGGGCCACGCTTCGGTTCTTCAGTATGTTCGCCGCCGCGACCATGTCTTCGTAGCGCCCGTTGGTGCATGAGCCGATGAAGACTGAGTCGATTTTCTTGCCCGCAATATCGGCGACCTCGACCACATCATCCGGGTGACCCGGCTTCGCGATCATTGGACCGATTCCTGAGAGGTCGACCTCCTCAACACGCGAGTACTCCGCATCCTGATCTGCGTAGACGGGCGTCCATGTTTTCTCACCGGCGGCGTTCGAGTACTCGATGATCTCATCGTTCGGCGGAAAGAACGTGATGATGCCACCCATCTCGGTCGCCATCGATGCCACCGTGATCCTTGCGTCGAGCGAGAGGCTCTCCGCCACAGGACCGTAGTACTCGCCGGCAAAACCCAGAAGCCCGCTCGCGCCGAAGTGCCTGATACACGCGAATACGATGTCCTTCGCTGTGGCGTTCTTGCTCGGCCGCCCCTTGAGGGTAATCCGCATGGACTTCGGGATCTTGAACCAGACCTTCCCGTTCGCCCACGCGCTGGCGATATCCTGATCCCCCATGCCCTGCCCGAACGCTCCGATCGCACCCAGTATGTTCGCGTGCGAATCCGTTGAGACCAGCGTCCCTCCCGGTCCCACCAGACCCACATCGATCGCCAGATGCGTTCCGATGCCTTTGTTGATATCGAAGATCTGGATTCCCCTGGCCCTTCCGAACAACCTGCACGCCTGCTGGTTCGCCGCGTATTTCTGGTCCGACCCTCCGGGATTGCAGTCGAAAGTGAAGAAGGTGCTTCCGACATCATCGATGCCGAGATCGTTCCGTTCGATGTTCTTGACCACATTAGCGCCGCCGAAATCACGCGCTATTCGTGCATCGATCACCATGTCGACGATGTCGCCCGGCGATACGTCCCGGCCTGAGTGCGCCGCGCCGATCTTTTCAATTATTGTCGCGCCCAATGTCCCTCCTCCGACCGAGACCGTCACTCGACTCGGCCTTCCTTTCGTGGAGAAGCCGCTCGACCACATACGCTCACGGGAGGTTGCTTCTCTATCCCGGCGATCGCGGTCGAACGGCCCCACTGGCAATATATGTCTCTCGAGGTCACCGCTATGGTGCGGCCCCTACTTGATCACCATGATCTTGCCGGTGATGCTCCCCAGTCCGGGTGCCTCAACTGCCCAGATATAGACCCCCGGCGCCACTTCCTCGTCATCGGAGTTCTTGAGATCCCAGTCCTCCTGATCGTTATCGCCATTCGGATCGTCATGATAGAGCGTCTCAACCAACTTGGCTGATACAGTGTAGATGCGGATCGTAGCTGTTTCGGGAAGCCTGACAAATGTGATCCGGCGTTCTCCCCCGTGCTCCCAGGCTGCGCTTGCGCGATAAGGATTCGGGATGGCCTGAATCTTCTTGAGAACATCCTGCTGGCCGGCTCGCGGATATACAATCCCTGCGAATTCGCTGTTGTCGACAAGACATGAATCGTTGACCGAGCTGACGCCCGCCTCAAATGCCGTCACCGACACCATGTAGGGAAACGCGTTGTGGGCATGTCTATCTGTGTAGACGCGGATGCTGTCCTCGTAGAACGGCTCCAGATCCCAGTACCCTGCCGCTTCGGTGTCCTCCTCGCCCCAGACGTACTCCCTCTCCAAGTAGAACTCCTCGGAGTTCCAGACCTGCTTGACCCAAACACGATACCCGCCGAATTCGACGCCGTACACATCGTCGATATCCCGCTCATCGATCCCCATCGTCCAGCCGATCGCAAGGCTCTTGTCCCCGAGCTGCACGAACTTCACCCGCGGGCAGAGGTCGGCAAGCGCCGCTGATGCGCTCAGAAACACGAGTCCAAACACCACAAGCCCTGCCATCGCCCGGCGCATACCGCTTCCCTGTATCAACCTCATTCTTGCCTCCGTTGGCCACACGTCGCTCAGGAATCGCGAATCCAGTCTGCCGCTCAACAAATGAGGCTAGCACCAGCCTCCCGTTGCGTCAAGCGGATTTGACCGATCCCAGCTCTGCTCACCCCACACGATGCTACGACTCCACCGTTACTTGCGCCCACCCGAAGCTCCGTCCACACCCCTCCTGCCTCGGCAGCGGACAGAGAGAAAGCCTTGACATACCACTCTAATAGGGCTACAATTAGAGTGTCGCCAATTCAACGGCTCTTCTTGCCTGAGGCCGGAACTACGCAGACCGAGGCAGCTCGCGCGGAACGTCACCGATCGGAGGAAGCGGAATGGATGAGCGAATCCTTATCTTCATCGCCGTGGGCTTTGTGGCACAGATGATCGATGGCGCGTTGGGGATGGCGTATGGAGTGACGTCGACAAGCTTCCTCTTGAGCATCGGCATTTCGCCTGTCGCGGCCAGCGCGAGCGTTCACATCGCCGAGGTCTTCACAACAGCCGTCTCGGGGCTGTCGCATCTCAAGCTCGGGAACATCGACCGCGCGCTCTTCCGGCGCCTTCTTGTGCCCGGAATCATCGGCGGAATCATCGGGGCCTACATACTTACTCGGGTTCCGGGCAAGGCCATCAAGCCGTTCATCGCTGCCTACCTTCTAACCATGGGTCTCAGAATCCTCTGGAAGGCCGCGCGCAAGACCCCGACTCTCGTCGTCCGTACCAGACACACCGTGCTGGCGCTGGCAGGTGGTTTCTGCGACGCCATCGGAGGCGGTGGCTGGGGACCGATCGTCACGTCAACACTCGTCGCGAACGGGAACGATCCTCGCCGCAGCATCGGAACAGTCAACCTCACCGAGTTCTTCGTCACCCTCGCTGAGGCGATCGCCTTCATTTCCCTCCTTCGGCTCGTACACTGGCAGGCCATACTTGGTCTGCTCATAGGTGGCGTGATCGCAGCGCCGTTCGCCGCCGTTCTATGCAAACGAATGCCCGCTCGTGCCCTCATGTGGGTTGTCGGCACACTCATAACCCTCCTGAGCCTGCGGACTATCCTCATGGCCCTGGCCTAGTCCACTGTCGATTGGCGGAGCCGCCTCACCGTGCAGGGCCGGCGCCATAGAAGGAGCCCGCCGGAAGATCCCGGCGGGCTCCAAAGGGGAGAGGTCTTGTACGTAGTACTGCTACACTACCTGTACATCGCCTTGATGTTGCCCCAGCTGCTCTGCTCGACCGCGACGACTGGCTCACCCTCGAACCAGGTGTCGTCCAGGTTGATGCCAGCACCACCGGCAGCACCCGGACCACAACCGTTGTCGGTCGTGTTGAAGGTGATCTTGAACTTCATCTCGGACGCGCCAGGCAGCAGCGACGTCACGTTCTCACCAGCACCAAGACCGGCGCTACCGAAACCGCCACACTGTCCGAAATCGCCCCACCACGCGCTGAGACCGTACGTAGCACCGTCCACGACCACGGAGTTGACCCAGTAGTCGTTGTCGATCGTCGGGACTTCAGCGTGGATCGCGAAGCGGATCGTGCACGTGAGTGCGTAGCTGATATCTACGCCGGCCGTGGTAACCGAGTTGCTGAGGTTCGGCGGGATGAGGCTCGTGTCGGCATCATCACCACACCACCACGACGGAATCACGACGGACGAGCAGATATCGTCGACCAGATGCCAGTAGTCACCAGCAGAGGCCGGAACGGCAGGCGTGCAGAGACCGCCGGACTCAACGTCGTCCAGGAAGTACACAAAACCACCGTAGAAGTCGAAGATCTTGATGTTGTCGACCATGTACGCGCCGCCGGCTGAATCGTAGTCGCCGTCTTCATCTGACCAGGCACCGTCAGAAATGAAGTGGAAACGCGCATCGATGGTGGGAGCGGCATCCTCCAGAATGTATCCGTAGTCGCCGAGGTCGACCCACGTGCCACCCGGGATCAGGCCGTTGTAGCCGGCGTTCTGCGCGACGTAGACACCACCGATCATCAGCTCAACATACGTGAAGTCGAAGTCGGGCTCACTGTCGTAGTAGTGCACGAACGTCAGAATCGGGTACGCAGCACCCGTAACGTCAGTCGTCGGAACGATGAGAAGATCGTTCCAGCCGTTGCCGTAACCGTCGCCGCTGGCGAAGTCGGGATCGAGTACGCCGCACCACCAGTGGTTAACGTCATACGCCATGTACGTATCGACATGGAAGTGCGGGACCGCAGTGGCTGTCTCGTCGACCGTCACGAATCCCGTCACGTCACTCATGTCGAAGTAGCCGTAAGTCACATTGGCCCTGTTCGGACCCTGGAACTCGTCTGTCGGATACTCTGTCTGGGTCTTGGCGGAAGCAACACCCATGCAGAGAACCAGAATCGTAAGTGCGACTATGATCGTTCTCATTCTCTCTCCTCCGGAAAGCCATTTCTGCGGCGCAGAATCTGTTACCAGCATTGGAATACGATCACCACCTCGAACGCAGCGGTTCAGAAGCAGGTCCGCGTGAGCCCATCGTCGCGTATCCTCATGGACCTCGCGTGCTCAACGGACCGTGCCCTTACATGCATAGACGTCCCTCCCAAACGGTCTCATCCATTGGTTGCTCACTTCAATTGCTCTCATTGCACAGCAGCATCTGGTAGGCGCAAAGCGCATTCACCAAGCTTCCCAGAGCGGCATACGAAGAAACCCACCCCTTCGTATCACCCCTTGCGTACGTCACTTACGCACGCCGCTGCCATGTGGATACAACTACTCGCAAGCCTCTCGAGTACCCGTAGTAGCATAAACGCGACCATTCTTGCCTCACTCCGGGAGGCTACTCACAGAATCCATATCTCACGCGTCACGCCGATTCCTCGAGGCACACCTGTATGTGCCCTCGATCCTGCCACTGCAGCAACAGGGCACCCCTTGCCGCTGCCGCTGCAGCAACAGGCCGCCCCTTGCCACTGCAGCCGCTGCAGCCCAACCGCTATGCCTACGGGCCGCCATCCTGCGCGCAGCCCCTGTATTGGAGTGCTTCCAGAACATGGAGCGTAAGGACGGTTTCGTCACCCGCCAGGTCTGCGATAGTTCGAGCCACACGTAGTAACCTGTGGTAAGCCCTTGCCGACAGCCCAAGCCTGTCCACCGCCGCGCCTGCAGCCTCAATTGCCCCCGGCGCCGGCCTGACCCTCTCGACCAGTATCCCCACTGGAACGCTTGCATTCCACCACACGTCGGCAAGATCGCCGTATCGCTCCCGCTGCATCTCCCGCGCGGCTTCGACACGCCTACGAACGGCCTCCGACTCCGGCTCATCTCCTCCTCCCCGGAGTTCCTTGAATCCGGGCGCTGCCACCGGTACGCGGATGTCGATTCTGTCAAGCAGCGGCCCGGACAGCTTGAGGCGATACCGACGCACGGCGGCAGGAGTACACAGGCATTTCCTCGCGGGGTCACCGAGGTGCCCGCAAGGACATGGGTTCATGCTCGCGATGAGCGCAAACGAAGCCGGAATCCGCACGGTCATCATCGAGCGGGCGATGGTCACGTAACCGTCTTCCAGCGGCTGACGGAGCGCCTCAAGCACATCCCTGCGGAACTCCGGCAGCTCATCGAGAAAGAGAACGCCGGCATGCGCAAGGCTGACCTCACCCGGTCGGGGAACGCGGCCGCCTCCTATGATTCCTGGGCCGGAGATCCCGTGGTGGGGTGACCTGAACGGCCTCCCCTCCAAGAGACCACTCCCAGGCGGCAGCAGACCGGACACGCTGTGAATCGCCGTCGCGATCACGGATTCCCCGCGCGTGAGCGGTGGCAGGATGGTAGGCAGCCTTCTCGCCAGCATCGTCTTCCCTGCACCAGGAGGACCGATCATGAGAAGGTTGTGATTGCCGGCCGCGGCTATCTCCAGAGCACGTTTCGCGAAGCGCTGACCTTTGACCTCGCTCAGATCGCATCGGGCCGCGTCAGAAACGCCCACGCGTGGAGCACTCGGACACGAATCGGGCTCTCCCCCGGACAGGACCCTCGCGGCACTCCCAAGACCCGCGACGGGAAGAACGCGTAGCGAACCAAGAGCGGATGCTTCTGCCGCGTTGCCCGGCGGTACCATGATCGCCGACACGCCCTCTCGCTCGGCGGCCAGGGCGACGGGCAACACACCACTCACAGGTCTTGTCGATCCATCCAGCGCCAACTCCCCGACAACAACCGTGCGCTCGAGCGGGCCGGAGTCGATTTGCCCGGTGGCCGCCAGAAGACCGAGCGCTATCGGAAGATCGAATCTGGCTCCCTCCTTCCTGACACCTGCAGGTGCCAGATTGACAGTGATCCTGTCCATCGGGAAGCGGAACCCCGCGTTGCGAATCGCAGCTGCAACACGGTCACGACCCTCGCGCACAGCACTGTCCCCCAACCCCACGGTCACGAACGCCGGCAACCCCCGTGTGACGTCGGTTTCGACCCTGACCATATACCCTTCGATGCCCGTCACTCCCCCACTCAAGACCATCGAAAGCACAGCCGCAATCTCCTCCCCACACGTGATCAGCTCTCGCTGAACGCCCCCGGGATATGGTTCAGACGGAGCCCGAACTCCCCGTCCTCGAAAAACACCTCGACCACATCGAAGCGGCAACCGACATCGTGGAGCGAGTGCTCTCGCAGGTAGCCGCGTGCCGCGAACAGGATCTGTCTTCTCTTCCGCATGTCTACAGCTTCAGCCGGTGTTCCCCACCGTCCGGACCGCCTGAACTTCACTTCGACGAAAACCACCCGACGTCCGTCCCAGGCGATGATGTCGATCTCTTTCGTGCGATACCGATACCCACGCTCGAGGATCCTGTATTCCTTGAGGCGGAGGAACGCCGCGGCCATCCATTCAGCAAGCGTGCCTGATGCGCGTCTGTCCATTACCACCCAGTCCGGGGTGTGCAGAAACAAGGGGACGCAGGAGCATCCAGCGGCAGAGACAAGGGGGACCGTCCAGCGGCAGAGACAAGGGGGACCGTCCAGCAGGTAGAGACAAGGGGCATGGTGGAATCCAGCACCTCGTGGGCGCATGAGAAAAGCGATCTCGGGGAATGTTGGGATTACCGCTTCCGGACCAAGTCCGTGCGCAGCCGCACGACACAACGCTTGTACAGGCCCCGGAGACGCGAGAGCTCGTAGGAGTCGAGTTTCTCCCTGTCGGCGGCAATGAGTGATGCGACAGCGTCGAGGTCGCTCTGCGTCAGAGAACCTCTGAGACCGCGCCGGAACTGATTGTACTTCAGCGAGAAGCCACCCGTCGACTCGAGCACAATCCTGAATGAGCGACGATGGATATCGCACGGGCCCAGCTTGGTCAACGCCGCAATGTGTTCCGGTGTCCCGTAGCCCTTGTGACGGGCGAACCCGTATCCGGGGTACGTCTCCGCCATCCCGACCATCAGCCGGTCACGAGTAACCTTGGCCACAATGGAAGCAGCCGCAATCGGAGCGGAGAGCTCGTCTCCACGCTCGATGCTGGTCTGCGGAATCTCGACATCGGAGATCTCACGGGATCCGTCGACGAGAACATGGTCGGGACTCAGGCCGAGGGCCCTCACGGCGTCGCGCATTGCACGCAGGGCGGCGTGTAGAATGTTGATCTCGTCGATCGTTTCCCGAGACGCGCTTCCGATACCTACCGCGAGCGCAGTACCCAGGATAGCATCGTACAGTTCCTCGCGACGCTTGGGAGTCACTTTCTTCGAGTCGTTGAGCCCGTCGAGCGCTATCTCGCGGGGAAGCACAACGGCCGCCGCCATAACCGGGCCGGCGAGAGGACCGCGCCCGACCTCATCCACGCCGGCCACGACCAGCACCCCCTCATCCCAGAGCCTCGTCTCGTGCCGGCGCATTCCCTGCATCCGCGTTCGCTCCCGCGCCTCGAGGGCGCGGCGTCTGGACAGGCTCTCCACTATCTCACGGACACCCTTGCGACGATCACTCTCCAACGCGTACCAAAGAGAATCGCCGGGCTCGGGACGAGCTCCGGCGACTGCCTCACGTATTCTGCGAATGCTCATACTCGACAGATCCATCAGCAGATCGGATGGATCCGATGGCGACCCGGCCGAATCCCGCCGTTCCGACAGCGACCCGATCGAACCCGACAGATCCAACGGCGACCCCGCCAAATCCAATCGGTCCGGATGCACATCATCCCGCGCCGGAACATCGTCCTGCCTGTCGACTTCCATCGCCTCGCTCGCCCGCTCCTCAACCCGCCCGAACATCAGTCTTATCTCCCAACCATCAGTAGGGGCATGTCGATTCCCGAGGGGTCACAGATCAGGAGCGCTGGGCGAGACCTCTGGCTTTCGTCTTCGCGGACTTGCCCGTCCTCTTCCTCAGGTAGAAGAGCTTCGCTCTTCTGGCCTTGCCGTGGCGTGTAACCCTGATCTTCTGAACGTTGGGCGACCTCAGGGGAAAGATCCTCTCAACACCGATACCCTGGCTTACCCGCCGCACGATGAACGTCTCGTTCACGCCGCTCCCGCGTCTGGCAAGCACTGTCCCCTCGAACGCCTGGGTCCGCTCCTTGCCGCCTTCTCTGATGCGCACGTCCACGCGAACGGTATCACCGACGGCAAAGTCAGGAGCGTCCGTTCGCTCGCTCAGAAGCTCTATTTCTCTCACCTTATCGTTCATTCCTGAACTCCCATGTAGACCGGGGCCTCTTCGGCAGGCCCGTGCTATTGCTCCGTCACCATCTCTCTCAACATCTCCCGATCCTCATCGGTCAGATCAGCATTCCTCAGCAGATCGGGTCTCCGTTCAAGCGTCACCCTCAGAGCCTGCTCCCTCCGCCACCGACGAATCCTCTCGTGGTCTCCGGACAGAAGCACTTCCGGCACACGCACCCCCCGGAATTCATCAGGCCGCGTGTAGACCGGCGGTCCCAGGATTCCCTCGTAGAAGGAATCAGTCTCCGCCGATTCGATATCCCCAAGGACGCCCGGTATGAGCCGCGTCACAGCATCTACCAGGATCATTGCGCCCAGCTCTCCACCGGTAAGAACGTAGTCCCCTATCGATATCTCATTCGTGACGGCGTCAAGCACTCGCTCGTCGACTCCCTTGTACCGACCGCAGATGAGAACCATCCGACTGCGACGGGAGAACTCCAGCGCGGTCGCCTGGTCAAACCGACGGCCACGAGCACTCAGTAGCACAATCGCAGTGGACTCCTTCGAGCCGTCTGCCATCACGCTCTCAAGAGCTCCCAGAACCGGACCGGGCTTCATCACCATCCCACTGCCGCCGCCGTACTGGTAATCGTCGGCGGTCCTGTGTTTGTCCAGCGCGAAATCCCGTATGTTCACAAGCCTGACATCGAGAATTCCCTTTTCGCGCGCTTGTCTGAGAATGCTCTCGCTCAGCGGCCCCTCGAACATCTCGGGAAAGAGCGTGAGAATGTCGATCCTCACTTTGTCCCCCACCCCATGCCCTCAATCAGATGCACAATCACTCTACCGGCCGACACATCCACATCCAGGACCACTTCCTTTATGAAAGGAAGGAGTATCTCCTCCCCGTTGCCTTCCACCACAAGGATGTCGCTTGCGGGTTGCGGCATCACCTGGGTGAGTGTGCCCAGATGCTCTCCGTCATCCGTTACGACATCCAGTCCGAGGATATCCTGCACAAGCCAGCGGTCTTCCTCAAGCTCACCAACCTGCTCCCTGCTCAGCCACAGTACCCACGATCGCAGGAGTTCCGCTTGGTCACGTGAGTCGCACGTTGAAAACCTGAAGATACGCCGCCCTGCGTGCCCCCGCATACTCTCCACGGTGAGAAACCGCTCGTTCCCTTCTCCGTGTGTCGCTCGGAGCACAGACGTGTCTGAGACCAGGTTCGCCAGATCGCTCTTGACATCGACAATGACTTCACCAGCAAGGCCATGCGGGCGCACAATGATGCCGGCCTCGATCCACTTGTCGAGTTGCTTCATCCACCCTCTCCAAACAGACCGTTCCGGCACAGAAACTGGTCAGTCGATGATCTCGACAGTAGCCTTGCGCTCGGCCTTCGTTGCTGCCGCCCCCACGATGGCACGCATCGCCTTGGCGGTCCGGCCATTCTTGCCGATGACTCTCCCCTTGTCCTCATCGGCAACTCTGACCTCGTAGACGATCATGTCGCCCTTCATGGTCTCGGTCACCTCGATCTCGTCCGGCCTTGTAACGAGGCGACGAGCCATGTACTCCACAAGGTCCTGAAGCGAGAAATCGGTTTCTTCAGCAATCTTGGTCTCTTCTTCGAACATCGCACTAGCCTTTCCGGGAGACTGAGAGGTCACGCGTGGCCCCGGCACAAGGACTATTCCCTATCCCTCGGCCTTGGTGTCGTCTCCGTCAACGCTTCCCTGTGCGTCCGCCTGCCCTTCGCCGGCGGGTTCAGGTTCGGCGGGAGGACTGTCAGCGGAAGCTTCTGCAGCGTCGCCCTCTGGCTCATCCGGCGCGTCGCCGGCCTCAGGCTTCTCCGCAGTCTCCTCGCCGCCGTCAGGTTTCTCCTGCACGTCGTCCACCGCCTCCTTCGCGCCGTCGGACTCGCCGGTCATTTCTTCCACAGACTCGGCGGCCGCGGCATCCATCTTTGCTTCCTTCTTTGCTTCCTTCTCTGCCTCCTTGGTGACCGCGTCCTTCGCGACCGCCTTGGCATCTTCCTTCTTCCTCTTCCCCATGGCTGCCTTGACTTCAAGCTTCTTCCGGGCTTCATCCTCTATGTGACGGAGTTCGTCGAGAGACTTGCCCTTCTTGTGTTCATGCCACATCTGCACGATGCCGACACTCGAGAAGAGCGAGCGAACCGTATCAGTCGGCTGCGCACCCTTCCCCAGCCAGGCGATCGCCTTGTCGGTCTCCACCTGGATGTCAGGCGGATCCTTGAGGGGATCGTAGTAACCGAGCTGCTCGACAAACCGCCCGTCCCGCGGTGATCGGGAATCCGCCACGACCACCCTGTAGAAAGCCCTGTGCTTCGCTCCCTTGCGCTGCAATCGAATCTTTACCGCCACTCTCAGAACCTCCTCAAGGACCTCCAGCGTTTGGGGTCCCTCCGTACCGGCACATTCGCCGGACCCTCTTCACCTAGAACCCGAAGGGCGGGAGGCCGGGGATTTGTCCCTTCCTCCCTTTCTTCCCGAACTGCTTCATCATCTTCTTCATCATCTGAAACTGCTTGAGAAGGCGGTTCACATCCTGAACGCTTGACCCGCTCCCGCGGGCGATCCGCTTTCTCCTACTTCCGTCAATAACGTCCGAATGTCGTCGTTCCTCCGGGGTCATCGATCTTATGATGGCCTCAACTCTGACGAGCGCCTTTTCGTCCACGGCTTCCCCGCCGAGCTTGCTTCCGCCCGGCAGCATCCCAAGGAGTTGCTCCATCGGACCCATCTTCTTGAGCGCCTGAAGCTGCTCCTGGAAGTCCTCAAGCGTGAAAGCCTGCTTCCGGAGCTTCTCCTCAAGTCTGGCCGCCTGCTCCAGATCGGTCGCGTCCTGCACCTTCTCCACCAGCGAGACGACATCGCCCATCCCAAGGATCCGCGACGCCATCCGGTCCGGGTGGAAAGGCTCCAGCGCATCGACCTTCTCGCCCACTCCGGCGAACTTGATAGGCTTCCCGGTAACGGCTCTGAGGGAAACTGCTGCACCCCCCCTGGTGTCACCGTCGAGCTTCGACAGCACGGCGCCCGTGAAGTCAACACGCTCCACAAATGCCTGCGCCACGTTCACCGCGTCCTGGCCGGTCATGCTGTCGAGCACGAGCAGGATCTCCGCGGGGCCTGTAACCCCGATGATCCGCTCAAGCTCGAGCATCAGATCCTCGTCCACATGGAGACGTCCAGCGGTATCGAGAATCACGATGTCACGTCCGGCCGTCCGAGCCTCGGCGACAGCCGTGGTCGCTATCTCAACAGGATCGGCGCCCTTCCGCCCTCTGTGAACGGGTACGCCGAGTTGGCGCCCCAGCGTCTCGAGCTGGTCCTGTGCCGCAGGGCGGTACGTGTCCGCCGCCGCCAGCAATGGACGCTTCCCACGCTTCTCCAGGTACCTAGCCAGTTTCGCGCAGAAGGTCGTCTTACCCGACCCCTGCAGTCCCACGACCATAATGACCGCGGGCGTTCCCGACGGCACCCTGAAGGGCTCACCGGTTCCACCGAGGAGCTTCACCAGCTCTTCGTGGACGATCCGTACCACCACCTGCCCCGGGGTCAGGCTCTTCAGAACCTCTTCGCCAACAGCCCGCGCTTTGACATCGTCGATGAAACGACGCGCGACCTTGAAATTGACATCGGCCTCGAGGAGGGCGCGCCGCACTTCACGCAGCGCTTCCTCTATGTTGGCCTCGCTGAGCCTCCCGCGGCCGGTCAGTGACCTGAATGCGCCTTGAAGTCGATCCGAAAGCTGTTCAAACATTCTGGTCCTGAATCCCCCGCACGTGTCTGCGATGTCGGGTTCCACACCGTTGGACCCAACACAAAAGAGGGTCGCAGATACGGGACACGCAATGCCATCAACCCTCTTACCCGGACGCAATAGCACACGCCCCGGCTACGCTCTTTCGAACGCCGGGCCTACAAGTGGTACAGACTTGAAAATCTACCAAGATCTCAGGTATTGTGCAAGGAAAAAGGTGGAATAGTGTGTAAGCTAAGCGTAAATGTCCTCTCTAACTGCAAAGCTAAAATGTCCTCTCCGGCTGCGGTGGTATAATGCGCCCCAAGGAGGGGTGCACATGAGAGGGGACATCATTTTGAGT
>JAUWBY010000031.1 GCA_030609605.1 Candidatus Eiseniibacteriota bacterium | reverse complement strand
AGGCGAAGGGAACTGTGAACATGATGACAAGCGGCTGGATGAATGATTGGAATTCCGTGCCCAGAATCGCGTAGATGAGAAGGATCGCAACCAGAAACGCCAGGAACAGCGACGAGAATGATTCCTGCGTCGCTTGGAACTCGCCTCCGAAGTCCAACCGATAGCCCGGATACACAGCGGAGATATCAGAGAACTCGCGTTGTAGGAACCGGTTCACTTCGGTCGAAGTCGTGTTCTCCTCCACTCCGGCCGTGACAGTGACGACCCGTTCCCCGTTTCTACGGTGCAGTTCGGCCTGAGCCTCGTTGATCGTGAGCCGAGCGACATTGCTGAGCGGTATGGTGACTCCGGCGTTGGTCGCAATCGGAAGCCTCTTCAGGTCGTCCACGTCAACCCGGTCCTGCTCCCTCAGCCGAACAACCACGTCGATTTCATCTCCGCCCCCGCCTCTGTACTTCGTCGCCTCCACGCCCTCGAAGCCGATCCTCAGCGCCGAGGCGATATCTGTGACCGTAAGCCCGTAGAGCGATGCGCGCTCCTGATCCACTGTGACCCTGAGTTCGGACTTCCCCGGCGTGGCGTTGTCATCTATGTCGACGACACCAGGAAACTCCGCGAGCTTCGCCCTGATCTGTCCTGCGATCGCCTTGAGGGTCTCGAGATCGTCGCCCTTGACGCGGACCTCGACCGGCATGCCGGTCGGTGGGCCGTGCACCGGTCTCGACAGCGAGAGCCACGTGAGACCGGGAATCTCCGACATCTCCTCCCTGAGAGCATCTATGATCTCAGTGTCCGAGCGCCGGCGCGAGTCCGAGTCGACAAGGTCGATATTGATCTGCACGTTGTTGGACGCCAGCTCTCCCCGGTAGTTCACGATCATGAAGCCGACACGCGTGACGACTGCCTCAAGTTCGTCTGCAGGAAGGGAGGCGGCTATCGCCTCCAGCTTCCTGGCGATGACGTCGGTGTCCTCGAGCCGCATCCCTATCTTTGTCTGAGCTCTGACCTCAATCTGGTCGAGGTCCTCGTCCTCGAAAAGCCTGATATCGAGTGTGGTCGCAAGGCCGATGGATATCACGGCCAGGACGATGATGGCAAGAACGGCGAGATAGCGCCTGCGGAGAACGCGCCTCAGCGCCACCTCGTATCTCCGCGTGAGCGTCAGGAACAACGGGTGATACGTGTTTTGCTTGCGGGAGACGCGACTGAAGTCCGCCATGTGCGATGGTAGGATAAACAGAGCCTCGATCAGTGAGACGAGAAGTGCGAATGTGACGGTCTTCGGAATCACCGCCATGAACTTGCCCCAAGTTCCGCTCATGAGCAGAAGCGGGAGGAATGCTGCGACGGTGGTCAGAACAGCGGCCGTGACTGGAGCCTGCACTTCCTGAACTCCGATGATGGCCGCTTTCCGGGGAGACTTGCCCATCTCCATGTGCCGGTAGATGTTCTCGATCACGATGATGGCGTCGTCCACGAGCATCCCCAGAACGAGTACCAGAGAGAAGAGCGAGAGCGTATTGATGGTCATGCCGACGGCATTCATGAGGATGAACGCGCCGAAGAAGCTGAACGGGATACCGATACACGCGAGGAAGGCGTTGCGGGCTCCAATGAAAATGAAGAGTGTCAAGGCGACCAGCAGCATACCGAACGCCGCATTCCGCTTGAGAACTGCGAGGGAGCCCTCCACCACCGTCGACGTATCGTTTCTGATCTCGAAGCTCACGTCCTCCGTGATTCTAGAATCGAACTCCTTCACGAGATCCCTCGCCTTTGCCGCGACCTTGACGACGCTGCCGTCGTCCTCTTTCATCACCCACAACGTGACGCTCCGCTCCCCGTTGAGCCGTGCAAGCGTGAGGTTGTCTGCAAGGGTGTCACGCACCGCGCCGAGATCGCAAATCCGTATCTGACGACCGTACGGATCAGAGAACACAACGTGGTTCGCGATGTCCTCAAGCGACTCGAACTCTCCTACCGCGCGAACGATGTACTCGGAATCGCCTGCGTCCAGCGTCCCGCCGGGAACATTCAGGTTCCGGGCCGACAGCGAAGCAACAACGCTGCCGATGGGCACGCCGTACGCCTTCAGTCGCGCGGCGTCGAGCTCAACGCGTATCTCGCGCTCCCGCTCTCCAACGATATCGGCATCAGCAATGTACTTGAGATCCAGCAACTCCTCGCGGAGATCCTCGGCGATCTCTCGAAGCAGAGTCTCGCTCTCCGGTCCGCCCAGACTTATCGACATGATGGGTGTGACTTCACCCATCTTGATGGGGACAACGACAGGGTCCCTGATGTCGTCGGGCAGTCGAGCATCGGCGGCGGACACCGCCGACCTGAGGTCGAGAATCCGCTTGTCGAAGTCGTCATCCGAAAGCCCCGGCTTGAATGCGACACCGATCACGCAACGGCTCTCGCTGGAGATGGAGACCACGTGGTCCACATCCTCTACGTTCTCGATCTCCTCCTCAAGCGGCTTGGTGACGAGAGTCTCGATCTCCTGAGGCGCAACCCCGGGATAGGCGACCCAGACGACCGCTTCATCCATGCTGACGTTTGGCATGAGTTCCGCAGGCATGCTGAAGAACGTATAGAGCCCTACCAGGAGAACCCCTATCATCACGAGGTTCACCAACACGGGCTGCTTAACGGAGAACTCCCCTATTGTCATCTTGAATTCCCCTGACCAATCTACTGCTCTGTCTTGATCCCGATGCGCGCACCATCGCTCAGCTGGCTCAGTCCTATCGTGACGAGTTCATCCCCAGGCTCCAGTCCGGCAAGCACGACCACCCGAGCACCCACGATGCGCCCCAGCGAGATTTTCCTCTGGATGGCGATTGAATCCGCAGCCACGAAAACGATCGGTTCGCCGTACCGGTCGAGCACCCAGTCACGCTCGATCACAATGACGTCGCGCAGAACCTGAGCCGCCACGCCTACATCCGCAACCATCCCGGGGCGAAGGGCGCCGTCTCGGTTCCTGATGGTAATCCTCACGGGGTAGGTCTTGGTGAGATCGTCCGCACGAGGTCCCACGTATTCTACCCTGCCTTTGAAAACCTCGCCGGGCAGCGGCCGAACTTCGATCTCTGCTCGGGCTCCCGGTTTCACGTTCACGACGTCCTCTTCACCGAGTCCCAGGTCCACCTCAAGCTGGGCATCGTTGATAACGTGGACGACCGGAGTGCCCGGCGCCACCAATTGCCCTTCCCCCACATGGACAAACGCAACCGTACCTGCAATCGGTGAGGTCACACACGCATCCCTCAGCTGCCTGGAGGAACCGGCCAGAGCCGCCTCCGCGGTCATGTGAATGCCGCGCGCCGCGATCGCCCTTGTCTCCGCCGCCTCGTAGTCCGTATCCGAGATATCCCCGCTCTTCCAGAGATGGCTTGCGCGCTTGAGTCCGGCCTCCGCATCCCTCATGTCGGCCTCGGCCATCAAGAGCTGGGCCGCAGCCTGCTTCACCGCCAGTGCCGACAGCTCGTCATCGAGTACGACAAGCACGTCACCCACCTTCACATCGTCACCGACAACAATGGGAATGGCAACCACACGTCCACCCGCCTCAGCAGCTACGAGAATGTCATCACGCGCCGCGATCGTTCCGGTACCGCGCACGAACGCTGTAATGCTCTCGCACTCAATCGCCGCTACCTCTACGGGGATCGGCGCCGGTCGCCGAAGACCTTCTGAATCCTCGCCCGGACGACCGCACCCAGCGACCATCAGTATGACTAGGAGAACAACTACCAGGAATCCTCTCATTGTTTCCTCTCTACTGCGGGCGATTTGCCCACGAGCTGCTCCAGCTCCGCAAGGCGAATGAAGCAATCGTAAAGCGCGTTGATATACCCAATCCTGCTTCTGTCGTACGCGACACGGGCATCGATCAGATCGTTATCGGAAATCATCCCCTGCCCGAACATGTTTTCCATGCTTCCGAAATGCTCCTCCGATTGCGCAACGAATTGCTCCGCGGCATCGAGAGCTCTGAGCTGCGACTTGAGCGTTGCCGCGGCGGCCCGGAGGCCTACTACCATCTGTCGCTCGGCGTCTTCCTTCGCTCTAACGGCTGCCAGATGCGAGCGCCAGCTCATCTGGTAATCTGAGAGGTTTTTGAAGCTCGTGAAGACCGGCAACTCCAGGAATGCCGTGACCGACCAAGCGACTTCATTGTCCGGCTTGATGTCGCCGTCGGCCTTCCAACCGTAGGAGCCTTGCAGATTCAACGATGGCAAGAATGCACCGCGCGCGATCGTCACCGCGTGGGCTTCGATTCTCGCGGCATCTCCGGGAACGAGGAAATCCGGATTGGACGCCAGGAACCTCCGCGCCTCAGCTTCGCTCACCAAACCGTCACCCACGAAGCCAACACCCCCCCCTATGCGCGCCTTGAGTTCGAGTCTTGAGACATCCTGCGGCTCAAGGTCGGCATCGAGCGGCAGCCCGAGAACGTTGGCAAACTGCAGACGAGCCAGCACGACAGCGTTCTCGGCATCGACGAGAAGCATCCTGTCCTCCGCGAGCTGAGCCTCCCAGCGGAGCAGTTCGGACCTGCCTGAGATACCGACCTCGACCTTGCGCCCAGCCTCTTCGGCTCGTTTCTCCGAAGCGGACATGGCATCGCACGCAACTCCCAGAAGCGCCTGCGCCCGGAGCACGTCCAGGTAGGCTTCCTTCGTTGCCACCTCAATCGCGCGTGCGACAGACTCAAGCGAATGGAAGGATGCATCCCGGGCAGCACCTGCGAGTCCGACACTTCCCCACAACCTCCCACCGTTGAATACGGGGACCGACGCGCTGAAACCCGTTTCGTAGGTCGTCTCGTACAGGAACGGCTCGACCTCGATTCCCATATCTTCCAAGAAACCGAGTGATGCGTTCGCGCGGTTGTAGGTATCCGGATCGACACGGCGCATCGAAGAACTGAATTTGACTGAGGGAAAGAGAGACGCCCAAGCGCTCCTCACTCCCCATATGGACGCCTGATAGTTCTCGGAGGCCGCCCTGACGGCGAGGTTGTTCTGCATGGCCAGTTCTACCGCCTGCTGCATCGTGATCGGTTCGGCGGCGGCACGGCTCTGTGGCAGGACGAGCACGAGCGCAAGCGCGATCGCACGAGCAAGCGACTGCGGTGTGATCATTCGTGTGCTCCCCGAAAAGTGTGGACTCGACGCACGATTTCGCTTCAGTGTGGAAGCATACAACAGCGTCGTCTCCCGCGCTACAACGTGAAAAGGTAGGAGGTCTTAACCGTAAGAACGGGGTCGAGAAGTTCCGTTCCACCGCCCTCGTCAAGAAGCGCCTGATCATACGCGACATAGAGCATACTGCCAGGACTGAACTCCCAACCGAAGAGAAGGCTCAAATCGTATCGGCCACAGGTGCTGTCGCCTTCCTCGTGTTCTTCTCTGAAATACGTGCCCTGCAGTATGTTGCGCAGGAACATCGTGGACGAGAGGCGATAGTTTGTCTTCACGTTGCCTACCCACCAGTCCACATTCCGGCGCTCACGCAGAAAAGCGGTTCGGATGTTGAACTCCATCGTCAGAGGTTCAACCGGCTGCAGCCGCCCACCCAACCTCCCAAGCGTGAGGCGCGAGTCGTGGTAGTCACCGAACTCCACGGAAGCGACATAGCCTGTCCACGCCACGCTGTTCGTGACGACGTAGATGCTGCCGGTCATCCTGTCCGGGTTGTCCGCATAGTTGAGGGCGTCGTACGCGCGGTCAGCCTCGATTCCGACGAGGGTGTCGTCGTTGAACCTGACGGTGAACTCCCCGCCACCCCAGTACTCGACGACTTCACCATTGAGATCCTCATACCGCCCGGCCCAGCAGGTCGTGTCGAAGTGATCGACCAGTGTGCCGTCGCGCTCGTGACGTTTCCAGAAGTGGCCGTTGAAGCCGACGCGGTTCCGCCAGATCGGAAGAATGAACCCGATCCCCGGACTGAACTGTTCTCCTATGTACTCTATCTCCCCTCCGCTGTTCATATTCGGCGAATCGTACGACCAGGTCAGCGAGTATGCGTCGTCATCGGATGCATCATCGGAGTTCGAGGTCCTGGCCGCAAGCCCGGTCAGACGCAGGTTGTCGAACACGTCGATGCCTCCGGTCAGCGCCCCAACGCGGCTGTAGGCCTCGTCGCCCTCTTGGACACCCACGTAGGCGCCGATGGTTGCATTCTCCATCACGTCCTGTCTGTAGATCATGGCGCCGTAGTCGTTCGTCTCCGCGGGAAGGAACTGCCCCAGTGTATCCGTCAGCACATCCCCGTAGTCGCCACGCGGGAGGTCCTCGGACCTGACGTAAAGAACGGCGTAGCTCGCTCCTCCCGACTTGCCGGTGACCTTCCCACCGAAGACGATGTCTTCCATCCTCCGGGTGTAGAGAAGCGGCAGTGGCATTCTGAAGATATCCGCGTTCTCAGAGAAGAAAGGACGCCTCTCGTCGAGGAAGAGCTCGTTCTCCGTCAGGTTGATCTGATTCTCGTCTGCCTCTATCTGGGCGAAATCCGGATTCAGGGTCAGGCTCACTGTTGACGTGGAGACCGGAGCGAACTCGACATCGAGTCCCACATCAGGATGGACGTCCCAGTCCGAATCGCCCGGCTCCAGCGGATAGTCGTACAGGTTCGATGTATCGTACTTTGTGAGAGCAAACGGAAGTACCTCTATGCCGCGAGACGTCTCGATACCAGAGAGCCCCACAAGGCGACCGTAGTGCGAGGGATCGAGAGTGCTGCTATCACGATTCGACCAGCTCGATATCTCTCGGTGAGGCCGCTCTGATCTCCAGAAGTCGACGCCCCAGACCATCTCCTCGGCCCTGGCGTATCTGAGCGCACTGAACGGGATGGCGAACTCCGCAGTCCAACGATCTCCCGATCGCTTCGTCGCAACGCTCCATACGGCATTCCATCCGTCGTCGACTGAGCGACCGCACTCGCTGACATGGAGGTCCATCTCGGTCCCCAGAGCATTGCAGGCGAAGACGTAGCTGCTCCGGCCATCCAGGAACGTATCGAAGGCGAAAGCCACCGTGTCGTCCTCGTCGAGTTCGTCCGCGTCCCGCACTGCGACCGCCGCTGAGAGCGCATCCATCCGGTCCTCGAGACACTCGAAGGCGACGTAAATATGCGTGTCGTCATTGCAGATGCGCGCGATCGTCTGCTGGCTTGGCGCGTCGCCGTCGCCGGTCCGGAGCATGAAGTTTGTGAGCGGCTCGGCTGTGTCCCAGCAGGTGTCATCCAACCGACCGTCGATGATAGGAGGCTCATCGATCCGGCTCGTCACTACCTCGCGCACGGATGCGCGAACTGACTCATCATCGCGCACGGATGCCTGATCAGACGCAGCGTCCACCTCCTGCGCCGACAGCACTACGGGCAGAGCAAGCATGAGCGTCGCCAGAGCGGCGGTGTACAGAAGACCGGCCGCAGGCCAGCGGTTGTCGCTGTTCAAGGCTGTCCTCCCGCACCCACGAGGTTCGTCATCTGTGCATGTATGAGACCATTGCTGGCAACGATGTCGCCGGTTGAATAATCCCATCGTTCACCGGAGAAGTTGGTGACGATCCCACCTGCTTCTCTCACTATGATCCCTCCGGCAGCCACGTCCCATATGTTGAGGTTCATTTCCCAGAACCCATCCAGCCGTCCGCACGCGACGTAGACAAGGTCGAGCACGGCAGAGCCTCCTCGTCTGATTCCCCTCACAGACAAGATGAACCTGTTCAGGTTCGCCAGGTTGTTCTCGCTCCCCTCTGTGCGATCGTACGGAAACCCGGTAGCCACGATTGAATCGCTCAGCGACGCAGTGTCGGAGACGTGGATCGGCTCTCCGTTGAGCCGCGCTCCTCGCCCACGCTCCGCGACAAAGAGCTCATCCCTCAGCGGATCGTACGCGACTCCGGCAACCAGTTCTCCGCCCTCTTCGATCGCGATGGCAACGCAAAAGAAGGGATAGCCGTGCGCATAGTTGTTCGTGCCGTCAAGCGGATCGATGATCCAGGCACGACCGGTGCTCTCCCCTGTCCCCTCACCCGGAGCGACCGGCGCCGTCTCCTCAGCTACGATTCTATCTCCGGGGTAGCGCTGTCGGATCATCCCGATGATAAGCGCTTCCGACTCGCGATCGATCGACGTAACCAGATCGCGCCTTCCCTTCATGTCGATGTCGAACGGCCTGGAGATCCCGCTCCTGATGATCTCTCCAGCTACGCGCGCAGCCTTCATAGCGAGAAGTGTTACATCGTTCACAGTCACATTTGTCACGTCGTACGCTCTCCTCGGATCGTCGATGCTGCCACATGAGACTCGCCGGATCGGGGCTACCCAACCCGGCAGCGCGGCGCTTCATTCCTCATCGCATTCCAGTATCTAACCACACGTGACCCCGGCAATCAACGGCGAATGAATTGCTTTCAGCGCCAGAGCCCGCAAAGCTCGGTGAGTCCCAGCCCAGGCTTCCAATCGAGACCCTGCCCGTCTTGACCGCAGGCAACGACACGGGCTATAGTTGTGTCCAAGATCCTGAGTCATCAAGCGAACCATCGAGCAGATGCGCGCACGGCGCTCGCGTCGCCGGCGGTTCTTCGCACCTATCGGACCCGAACGCAGGTGCAGGAGGGCCCGAAACCCTTGCAAGAAGGAGTGTTGGATGAAGTTCTCAATGAGAGCCTTGGCGGTTGTCACCGCCACCTTTCTTCTGATCACGGTCGCGGCCGGGGCCGGTGAGACGATCAGACGCGTACTCCCGGAGAACGGCATGACGGTCATCCTCCAGGAGAATCACTCGTCGCCGGTCATCAACATGAGGTTCTACGTGAAGGCCGGGAGTATCTACGAGGCCGAGTATCTTGGGGCCGGCATCTCCCACTACTGTGAGCATATCCTGAGCGACGGCACAACGACCCGGACGCTCGAAGAGATCGAGAGGGAGATCGAGGCGATCGGAGGCGGGTATAACGCCTATACTACTAAAGACCACACCTGCTACTTCGTCGAAACGTCGAGTGAGCACTTCGACAAGGCTCTCGGTCTTCTCTCCGACCAAGCCATGAATGCCTCCCTGCCACAGGAGCAGGTTGACGCGCAGCACGGCGTCATCACGCGCGAAATCAACATGGGGTACGATGAACCCGGTCGACGCATCTATGCGCTTTTCGGCGAGACGATGTTCTCGCGGCATCCCGCCAGACAACCGGTGATCGGGTACATCGAGAACTTCCTCAGGCTGACAAGGGACGACCTCGTAACCTACATAGACAAGATGTACGTTCCAAACAACATGGTCTTCGTCATTGTCGGTGATTTCGATGCAGAAGAGGCCTACGCGAAGATCCGTGAAGCATTCATGGAGTTCGAGCGACGTCCCCTGGAGATTCCCACGCTGACCGCTGAACCACCACAGCTTGGCCGCCGCGTTCTCCGGCAGGACCGCGACCTGGACATGGCGTATGTCATGATGGGCTTCCATACTGTCGCGCTGTCGGACCCCGATCTCTACCCGCTGGATGTTCTGTCATACATCATGTCCACGGGTGAGAGCTCCAGGCTTCACAGAAGGCTCGTGGACGAGCTTGGGCTCGCCTACAACGTGACAAGTTGGTCCTCAACTCCCTCGTACGGGGCCGGCACATTCGTCGTCTCGATGACCATGGACCCGGCGGACATCGATGCGGCCGTGGACGCAGTGCTCGAGGAGCTCTATCTGGTCACGGAGAAGAAGGTATCGAAATCGGAGCTCGCCAAGGCCAAGAAGCTCAAGGCCGCTGAGTTCTATCTCGGGCGGCAGGACATGGAGAGCATCGCGTCGAGTCTCGGCACTTCCGAGCTCTCGACGGGCAATCCTGATTTCGATGCGCTCTATGTCTCCCACATACAGGAAGTGACCGCCGAGGAGATCCGGGAGGCGGCAGCGAAGTACTTCTATGACGACAACCTCGGCATAGCCATCCTCGAACCCACCGTCGAGGAAGAGACCGCAAGACTGACCGGCTCGGTCGAGATCGAGGTCGGTGAAATAGAGAGGCATGTTCTGGACAACGGCCTCACCGTTCTTATCAAGGAGAACCGCACCAACCCGATAGTGACGGTTGGCAGCTACTCACTCGGAGGTACTCGTTTCGAGAGCGCCGACAGGAGTGGACTCGGCAACTTCGTGGCAGGAATGATGCCACGCGGCACGAAGAAGAGGAGTGGTTCCCGAATCGCAGAAGCATTCGATTCGATGGGCGCCGCCTACTATTGCTCCGGCAACCACACACGGATCCAGTCGGAGCTGACTCTGCTCTCCGCTGATCTCTCAGACGGACTCGAGATCTTCGCGGACATCCTGACCAACCCGAAGTTCGATCCCGAGCAGATCGAGAAGGAGCGCGAGCACCTTCAGGCTGACATTCTCGCCCGCCGAGACAACTGGACGTACGACGCGCTCGACAGAATGCGGCTGGAGCTTCTGGGAGATCATCCCTACGCAATGCCGCCCGTCGGGACGGAAGAGACGATAGCCGCTATCACGCGCGACGACGTTGTTCTCCACCACGCGATGTACGTGGCTCCGGACAACACTGTTCTCACGATCTTCGGGGATGTGGATGCGGCCGAGGCCCTCGCGATGGTCAAGAAGGCCTTCCGCAAATGGGAGCCGTCAGGTTTGATGCTGCCTGAGCCGGTGCCTGTTCCGGAGAGAACGGAGCCGCAGACGTTCACGAGCTATCACAGCAGGGCTCAGACCGTTATCGCCATGGGGTATGGTGGAATGCCCTACGAATCCGAAGACCGCTTCGCGACCGATGTTCTGGACGCCGTTATCTCCGGCATCTACTACCCCGGCGGCCGGCTGCACACCGACCTGCGTGGACAGGGCCTCGTCTACGTTGTGCATGCGTACAACTGGACAGGGCATGACATCGGCTACTTTGCGATCTACGCAGCCACGTTCGATGAGGCCCTTGATCAGGCGATGGAGATCATCAACGGCCACATGGAACGGATCACCGAGGAGCTCGTGACCGACGAGGAGCTCCAGCTGGCCAAGCAGCTCTGTGTCATCATGGACGAGACATCGAACCAGACCAACTCCAGCCAGGCGACCGATGCTGCGATCGCCGAACTCTATGGTCTTGGGTACGACTACACGGAAAACTATGATGAGAGGATTCGCGCAGTGACTGGGGAGGACGTTCTCAGGGTTGCGAAAAAGTATCTGCAGAACCCAATCACGGTTCTCAGGCGGCCGGAGCCTGAAGAGGGCTAGCCGGATCGAATCGGAGTGTGATTTGGCCTGACAGGACTGAATGTGACTTGATCTCGCAGGACTGAATGTGAGCCGGCGTGGGGCTAACCGGAGTCTCAGAAGCCTCTCGCCGGCTCGACCGCTTTTGTTTTCTCCCACCGACGTCGCGCTGCGGCAACGGCCCAGATGGCGGCCCGCCCACAGACCACGCCCAGAACGGTCCCGGCCACAACATCCAGCGGGTAGTGCACACCGACGTAGACCCTCGAGTAGGCTATGATGATTGCGAAAGCGAAGAAGAGGATCGCCAGACCTGGCCAGCGCCACACCAGGACCGTCGCTATCGCGAACGAGTTGGTTGCGTGGGAAGATGGAAAGGAAAGCGCTCCGGATCGCCTGACGAGAAGCCGAATCTCATCCAGAGGAAGAGCATTGCAGGGTCGCACCCTCCCCACGAGCGGCTTGAGCACATTGCTGGACAGCTGGTCCGACAGCGCGACTGCGATAACGAGCATGACAGCCGTCATCCTGCCGCGCCGCCCACCCCAGATCAGAAGCGCGATCCACAGGCCTCCTAGCAAGGGGTACCAGTTCTCTTGCCTGGTAACAGCGGGCATGATCGCGTCGAGCATGGGACAGTACGCGATCCCATTCAGAAACATGAAGACACTGTGGTCGATGGCAACCAGTTGATCAATCATGGAAGATCTCCGCTCGGCTCGCCGGAGCCGTTGCGGAGCCGGGCAGCACGCTCGTCCTCCTGCTTCGCCACGTTCTCGGCATCGCGGGAATCAAGGGCATCCCAATGCAACCGGTAGACGACCATCTCGGGCCCCCCGCAGACCATGTTGTTCTCGAGGACGACTCGATACACCGGCTCGAATATGGCCTCTCCCTTCACCATTTCCGGATACCAGTTCGGAAAGAGAACTGCGTAGTCTGGTTTCCTCTCCTTGAGGAACGATAGTACGGCTGATTCCCGGCTGACGCCCGGCTTCATGTAGGCCAACACCTCAGGAGAGATAAGACCGCACGTATCCAGGATCTCGCGCTGAGAGAAATACGCGATTGCGCCGATGTCGTTTGTGGCCACGGTCGCATCCATAGGCAGAGTGAGATCGATCCACCGCCCCAGAGTAACTTGCATCTCCTCTATGTTCGCAACCTCTACACCGTAGGCGCGACCATAGTACACGCCGTTTGCGACCTGACCGGACAGCGCTATTACCATGAAGCCCCATATGAGTGCGCGCTCGACTGCAATTCGCGCCGGCCGGCCCATGAACTTCGCCTCCGCCAAGACGCGCGATGCGTAGCTCGCTGCTGCATACATCCCGATCGTCCCCATGATCAGCATAAGCGGAGCAATCGGAGCGATGTACCGGCCCCTCTGGAAATCGGCGCCGCCGAATGGAAGGACCACACCGAGCGCGAGCGGGAACAGCAGAATCGAAAGCGGGATGATGAAAGAGCGGTGCCTGCTGCCCTCCGTGAACGGAAGCATGAAGACCATGCGAAGAGCACCCAGACCCGCGAACATGGAAAGAAGCGGGTTGTTATTCAAACTCTCGTGCATGAAGGAAAGATAGTAGTTGAGCGGCCTCACTGTGAGGGAACGGAGAAGCTCGGCGCCGTTGTGATTGGTGAAGGCGGCTATCATGCCCGCGTTCCAGTGGATAGCCTTAGCGTATGCCGTGTTCGGCAGAAGCCCGATGCCGAATTTCTTGCTGAACAGCAGGAATGGGAACACGATGAGCAGGAAGAGAACGATATGAACGGCCGTTGGCAGTAGCCAGCTGCGTGCGGTCAGTTCCCTCCATCTGATAAGCGTGTTGGAAAACACACGATCAAGTATCGCAGCAACAAAGAAGACGGCACACTCCGGCCGGGCGAGCGTGGCGAGCCCCAATGCCACCGTCGATATGTACTGGCGCTTGTCACCGGGGGTCGAGTACAGAACGTGTGCCACAATCCCCGCAAGGCTCAGGGTTACTGCCAGCGTGACCTCCATGCCTGAAAGCGATGCCCAAATGAGCCGCGGCAACGATCCCACAAGCACAGCGGAGAAAAGGGCCTCCCTCGAATCCCCCGAGATCATCCTCACAAGCATGTAGACGAAGTAGACAGACAACGAGAGGAAGAGAACGCCCAGGAGCTTGGCAGCGAACACTGCATCTCCCCCAATAAGATAGCCGGTCCCCATCACGAGCGTCCAGAGCGGAGCCGTGGAACCGGACACAGACACCCCGGGGTTGTATGAGAACCCGTTGCCAAGAGCGAGATTGCGCGCGAACTGGGCGTGTATCCATGCATCATCGAGTGGGAAGCCGAACGCGCCAGCGGTCGTATACTCACACCACAAGTAGTAGCCCACGAAAACGAGCATGACGATGAGCGCAATGGCGATGTGTCTGCGTGCTTCCATTCTCTGTTTGCCACTCCGGAACCTGAGGAGGATCGGACAGTCCCTGTCGCGCGTGAAGACAGGATTCGGCACCCTACCGTGCTGCCAACCCGTATGTCCTATTTTATCGGGTCACCACCCCGTCGTCAACACCGACAGCTCCGCAGGAGCGCCATCCCCTGGCCGACGTCGATTCGCTCCATGTGGCGCAGAAAACGCGCGGGGCCCGGAGACGGCCTCCGAGCCCCTGCGTTCAATAAGGATGCACACTCCTGCAGACCTCCGCCGGATGCACCGGCGAAACCCAAGCCTACCGCAGCAAGACCATCTTCTTCTCCACCTCATAATCATTCGCCCGGAGGCTGTAGAAATAGACGCCTGATGTGAGTTCGACGCCCATATCATTCTTGCCGTCCCAGATGACCTCGTATCTATCTGGCGTGAGTTCAGCATCAATCAGCCGTCTCACTAGCCTCCCCTTCACGTCGAAGATGTCTATGATAACCCTCGATGCAGTGGGAACCGCGTAGGTGATACGCGTGACGGGATTGAACGGATTGGGCGCGTTCTGGAAGAGAGCGAATTGAGTGGGCGTTGGCCAGTCGGGCACGTCCGAGTCCGTGCTCGTCGCGAAATCGCCGTCCGAATCGTCGTACGACGCCAGGCCTGCCGCATCGCGCGCGATCACGCGAATCCGCGTCGTCTCGCTGGAGCTGTCCGGAACCGACCACATGAACGATCCATCGTTTGTCTCTCCCTCAGCCACAACGTCCGGGAAGCTGCTACCGCTGTCCCAGGACCGCAGAATGTCTATCGAGGTGACTCCGGCGTTGTCGGACGCCGTCCATGCTATCTCGTGATCTTCACCTCCCGAGAACTCCTCTCCCCCGTTCGGCGACAGCAACTGCACGGTCGGCTGTTCGGCATCCGGCCACTCTGCGACAAGCCACTCGAGCGTTCTGCGTGTGATCGTGTCCCTAACCGCTGAACCGGTCACGCCCTCGATGCCGAACGCGTAGTAGACGAGATTGTGAGTCGATGTGTGCCGGATAGCTCCATCGAGACCCGGGCCATACTCGAAGATGCCGGTCGACCCGGACCGCGGGTCTATCTCGCTCGGATAGAACTGGTTCATCGCCGAGTCCTCACCGTCCAGCGTGAACGAGAGACCGTTCCCGATTGGGTCGCCTGAGATGCCGTCCAGGCTCCGATAGCC
>JAUWBY010000171.1 GCA_030609605.1 Candidatus Eiseniibacteriota bacterium | reverse complement strand
GACGCTCAGGTATTCGACCTCTCGGCAGGTGAGTACTTCGAGCTGGAAGATCCGCTCGTGCTTGTCGGAACGCCGGGTGTCGTAACCGGCAGCGTCTTGAACACGGATGGCCACGCGATCGTGGGTGCGATGGTGTTGGCGGAATCCTCGCTCGGAACATTCCGCAAGTTCACCAACACCAGCGGGCACTTCGCGTTCGAACTGGCTCCAATGACATGGAGTATCTGGGTCGAGAAGAACGGCTTTCAGACGAGCACTCCCAGGGAAGTGATTGTCCACGCAGGTGGAAGTCAGTCCATCGATCCTCCGTTCATGCTCCTACCGGTCGGCTCATCCATCATGGGACGAGTCACCGATGGGTCGATGGATCTGGCGGGAGCCACGGTTATCGCCATTCCACCCTCGGGTGATGTCGCCGTTGCGACAACCAACGCGTTCGGCGAGTTTCTCCTCATTCCACCGAGCTCGACGTACGAGCTCGAGGCTCAATATGACGGATACGGCCGGTCTGACCCGTATCAGGTCACCGTTGAAGCCGGCGAGGCTTTCACCGGAATCGAGCTCGCAATGGCACCTCTCAACTCATCGATCGAGGGCTTCGTCACGGCCTACGACGGGCCCGTGAGTGGCGCCCTCGTCACCGACGGGTATCTCGAGACCGAGACAGAAGGTGACGGTTCCTTCAGACTCGAGCTGCCAAGCGGCAGCCACACCATATGGGCCATCATGGAGGGCTACGTGTCAGATCGTCCTCTCTTCGTTGCAACTTCTCCCGGGCAGGCACTCACCAACCTCGACGTCCAGCTGGCACACGGCGCGAGCACACTCAGTGGCCACGTTCTGCACGGTGAGTCGGCCGTTCCACGCGCGACAGTCATCTGCACGAAGGGAGGGATCACAAGCGAGACCCTCTCGGATCATGCCGGACAGTTCAACCTCTCCGTCGAAGCCGGCGACTGGGAGATCCGAGCGACCAGGGACGGCTTCGAACCTTCCGCCGTCCAAACCGTGAGCGTTGCGCCGGGACAGTCGGCATCCGGCATAGCGCTTGGCCTGGTCGAGAGGTACGCAACGATCAAGGGATCGATCACGGACACCCGTGGCGCAGTCAGGCGCGCTACCGTGTTTGTGAGCGGCGTAGGAGGCAGCGCGCCGACATGGCGGACATCCACGAGCTGGAACGGGATGTACACCGTGCGAGTGTTGCCTGGATGCCCCCATAAGATCGTGGTCCGAGCGCAGGAACACGGTAGCGCTTCGCTGAACGTGGCAGAACTCGACCCGGGCGAAGTGGCGACGCGAAATCTGACCCTTCCGGCGTACGACGGATCCATCAGCGGAACGATCGAGAACCCCACGGGAAGTCCGCTCGACGGTGTCGAAGTGGTGGCTTCATGGGGCGACAGTGCGTCGGCAGTGACGGATCATAGGGGTAACTACAGGCTGTGGGTGAACGATGGCCTCTACTCGGTGCGGGTAGGCCGAGCCGGCTACGCGAATGCGTTTTTCACCGGCGTGGAGGTCGTGAGCGGTGAGTCGACCCAACTGGATGCCCGGCTCCAGCCGGTCTTCGCGACTCTTGAGGGCACCATCAGCGACTCGCTTTCGGGCAATCCCATCGCCAATGTAGTTGTGACAAGCAGATGCTCTGGTGGCTCGGCCTCAGACGTCACCGACGCTACAGGGTGGTACAGTCTGAATTCGCTCGTCCCCGGCGAGAACGTGGTGAACTTCAGAAGAACAGGGTATCGCAATCGCTCGATCACAATGGTCTTGGCAGAATACGAGCTCGTCGAGTTCGACCCGAGCCTCTTCCGCCTGAGCGGCACGATAGCGGGAAGGGCAACGGAGTCCGACGGCTTGACGCCGGTCCCCCGAGTGTCGCTGCACGCCAAGATCGGCGATCTCTTCACCTCCTCAGCGACGACTGATGAGGGAGGGTTCTACGCGCTTGTCGACCTCGACCCGGAGGAGTCGTACGACATCCATGCGTCGAGAACCGGGTACTATCCCGCGTCTCAGAACCCGGTCATGGACGTTGATCCGGGGACGACCGGTCTGGATTTCACAATGCTCCCCAGCGATGGAGTCATCGAAGGTTCGATCACGGACGGCACATCCGGCGAACATCTGTCCGGTGTCACACTGACGGCCGATGATGGAGCGGGCCACTTCGGAGCAACGATGTCCGAAGCCGGCGGTTCCTTCGTTTTCAATGACCTTGTTCCTCTCGAGAGCTATACGGTCACCGCCTCATTGTATGGCTATCGGGATGTCGTGATCGACTCGGTTGATGTGAACGGCGAAGACCTTGAGGTCGCGATGCCACGGAACTTCGCCAGACTGCTCGGCACGATCCACCCGGACGGCGAAGACGTGAACATCCAGGAGATTGAGGTCGTAGCCACGAGTACGATGTACGCTGGGGAGACGAAGGTCGCTACGCCGAGCGAGTCTGGAGCCTACGAGATCATCGAGCTCCGGCCGGGCAGCTACGTGCTCTCGACATTGAGTCTGGGGTGTATCGCGAGTCCCGCGCAGATGACACTGGACCTTGATGAGGGCGAAACGGCAACAGGGCACGATTTCCACATAGAACGCGCAGCCATCGACCGCGTCGAGCTGAACGGCGACACACAGGTCGAGGCGGGAACTACGGTTTCGTTCTCAGCGAGCGCTGTCGCAGATGGCGGTGAGCTTGTCAATACCGATCTCGAGTGGTGGATCTCACCCGAAGAAGCGGGAGTGATGGCGCGCGGCACGGGACAGTTCTCGGCAAGCCCGGGTTATTTGGGCGAGTTCGCGGTGGGAGCCAGAGAGACCGAATCCGGAGCAACGGGTTCTCTGGCCGCCACCGTCTACGTCAGCATAGACCCATCGACTCACGGAGTCTTCACAGACTCGCTCGGGATGTCCATCGAGATCCCGGAAGGTTCTGTGACTGAGGCAAAGAATCTCTACCTGTCGCATGAGGCGCTCCCGAACGCGAAGCGCTACGCTCGCGAGTACGAGGTTAGGCTGCCCGGCTATCGACTCAAACCGTGCGGCCTCTTGTTCGAGGAGGGCCATCTTCCGCTTCTGACTTTGCCGTCGCCGATCGACGGCGCAGAAATGGTCCGTTGGAACAAGGTTTTGCTCAAGTGGGACTTCATCGATGCGGATCATATCGGTTCTGACATCGAAGCACCCATAGAGTCCCTGGCAGAGTACGCAACCGCGTCAAGATCTGCAGCGCTCGGCGTCTCGGATGTCTCTATCGAACCGACTCCCTTCTCTCCTGAGAACGGGCCGGTCACGATCTCATACGTTCTCTCATCGAACGATGCGAGGATGCCGTTCGTGACCATCAGGGTGTTCAACATGGCGTCACAACTGGCAAGACAACTCGTGACCAATGAACCACAGGGCAAGGGGCGGGCATGCGTCGAATGGGACGGCCTCACCGACGCAGGAGAAAAGGCGAGGAACGGCCGGTACGTGGTCGAGATATCGGCGAAGGACTCAACGGGCACGGTGCGGGCACTGGCCACGCTCGTACTTGTGAAGTAGGCGGGGTAACGATGAGTTGCGCAATCAGGATCAGACATTTCCCAACGAGTCTCATCGCCGTGATACCCTTCGTGTTCTGCCTGGGTGGCACGGACGCGCATGCGCAGGAGATCTCGGATATCCCGGCGGCGTTCGTCGAGATAGGCATAGGAGCGAGACCGATGGGAATGGCTGGAGCGGTCACAGCGCGATCCATGGGTGCCGAGTCGATCTTCTGGAATCCCGCGGGGCTCTCCGGCGTTGGAACGTCGAGGCAACTCGCGGTTACGTATGGTGACCAGATGGGACTCATCCCCTACTCTGCTTTGAGCGGAGCCGTCCGCCTGGGAGATGACTACACGCTTGGCGTCGGACTCATCCACTCCGGGGACGAGGCTCTCACCGAGACTACAGTGCTGGTCGGCATTTCACGAGCAATCGTGACAACACCATGGCTTCCTTCAGCGCGCGTAGTTGCGGGCGCGTCGGCACGCACCAGATGGGCATCGTTCGGCAACAACGACAGCACGGAAGGACAGGTAAGCGGCAGCGCATTCGGCGCTTCATTCGATGTCGGCTTTCTTGTACCGCTCATCGAATCGGTGACGGCGGCAGTTCGGGCGCGCGATCTTGCAGGATCGCTGACGTGGAACTCATCCGTACGCGGATCCTACGAAGAGAACGTTCCGCCCGCACTGACGTTCGGACTCATGGTAGATCCGCGCAAGACCGTCTCGCTGGAACTGGATCTGGACAAGTCGCTCAGGCAAGACAATCCTGATCGCCTCATGATCGGTGCGGAAGTGAGGATCCTCGAGATTGCTTCACTGAGGGGCGGCTATCTGAGAGCTCTCCCACCGGGCGAGCTGGAGGAGTACACAGTCGGTGCCGGAACCGACATCCCAGTCGGAAGTGCGACGTTCTCGGTGGACTTCGCCTACGTCTTCGGTCATCTGGAAAACACGATGCGCTTCTCTCTCCGCGTCGCTCCGGGACAGTCATAACATCAGAACCGGACGCCCACTTCGGACGTCCGGCGTCTTTCCTTCAGTGCCCTTTCCTCACTACCACTTGATGGCACCCGGCACGACTTTCACCCACATAGCCTTGTTCTTGCCCTTGCCTGTGAATGTGATCGAACGCTCGAGACGTGCGGAGTACTGTAGGCAGTCTCCGTTCCTAACGACGAACTCGTCGTCTCCCACTTTCGCCTTGGCTTCGCCACTGATCATCAGGAGCGCTTCCTCGCCGGGGTGCTTCTCAAGCTTCATGCTCCCACCCTCATCCTGTTCGATCAGAACGACGCTGATGCGCCCGGCGGGAATTCCCTGTGTCAGCGCCTTCGCAGTGATGAACGTCTCACCCACTCCGGGCAGGAGCACCGCTTCGCGGTCCTCCTTCTTCACAACTGAGATTTTCGGAAGAGGTCTATCCTCGACGAAGTAAGCCGTGTCCTTGTCAAGAGCAGCGGCTATCCTGCGAAGAGCACCCACCGTCGGAGAGGTTTTGCCTCTCTCTATCTCCGAGATGTGCGTGGGAGACATGCTCGCTCCCTCAGCGACCTGCTTCAGGGTCATCTCTCTCTCCTTGCGGACAGCTTTCAGTCGCTCGCCTACTTCCTTTGCGCTGGGCATCCGTCGCTCCTTTGAGATCGAACCGGTTCTTGTCGCCGTCGCCCAGGTGCATAGACAGCACCGCGACGGCCTGCAGATTCTCCAACAAAACGTAACACCCGCAAACGCCCGCGTCAAGAGGAATGGC
>JAUWBY010000103.1 GCA_030609605.1 Candidatus Eiseniibacteriota bacterium | reverse complement strand
CAATCAGAACACAACGAACTGTTTCAGGTCATCACCAGATGAGTCGTTCGACAGGCCGAGAGGATTCCAACACTCCTTTGATGCGCCAGTTCTATGCTATCAAAGAGCAGCATCCTGACAAGATTCTGTTCTTCCGCATGGGAGACTTCTACGAGATGTTCTTCGACGACGCGAAGATCGCGGCGCGCGTCCTTGGCCTGGCCCTGACAACGAGAGACAAGGGTGGCAAGAACCCGATCCCACTCGCTGGTGTTCCACATCACGCCGTAGAATCGTATCTTGCCAGGCTGGTCGAGGCCGGTTACAAGGTGGCGATCTGCGACCAGGTTGAGGATCCCAAGGAGGCAAAGGGACTCGTCAAGCGCGCGATCACTGAGGTCATCACGCCGGGAACGCTCCTCTCATCATCCATGCTGGACGAACGTCGCTCGAACTACCTTCTATCGGTTATGCCGGGCGATACGCAAATCGGCCTCGCGCGAGTAGACCTCTCGACCGGGGAGTTCGTGGTCTCGGAACTCGCCCCCGTTGAATTGAGGCGAGAGGTCTTGCGAGCGGAGGCCGCCGAGATGATAGTCCCGGAGGGACTCCTTCAGCAGGGCCCCCTATCCACGCTGCTTCGAGATCTTCCGGAGATCCCGGTTACCGCAGTGGCGGATTGGGAGTTCGGGATCGATGCCGCATATCAGGCGCTCACCGCGCACTTCGGCGTTGCGAACCTGGATGGCTTCGGCCTGAGCGGCCTGAGCGAGGGGATACGTGCCGCGGGCGCCGCCATCAGCTACCTCAAGGATCTGAAGAAGCGCGACCTCAAGCAGATCACGACCATCCATCACCTCGAGACATCCAGTCATCTCGTACTGGACGAGACCTCCCAGCGGAACCTCGAGCTGGTCGAACCTCTGGAGCGGGGTCTCAAGCACGCGACGCTGCTTGCTGTACTGGACCGTACCGCTACTGCCATGGGCGCCAGGCTTCTCAGACAGTGGATACTCTACCCGCCTCTCGACGTGGATCTGTCTAGCTCGCGCCTGGACGGAGTTGAAGCTCTGTTCGGCAACCGCGGGGTCGCGGAGAGCATCGGAGGAACGCTCAAGTCCCTCTGCGATCTCCCACGAGTGATGTCGAGAATCGCCTCTGGACACGCCGCGCCGCGTGATCTCGCTTCCCTTAAACAGTCGCTCGAGACGGCGCCCACTGTCGTCGTTCTCGCCAATGCACTCGAAACGGAATCCCTGCGCACGCTTGTTGCACGGTTCCCGGATCTGACGGATGTCACAGAGCGCATAGCTGAAACGCTGGTGGAGAACCCCCCAGCCACCCTCAAGGACGGCGGAGTCATCCGGGACGGTCACAGTCAGGAGCTGGACGCTCTGAGATCGATCACCAGGGAGGGCAAGGACTGGATAGGGAGACTCCAGATTTCCGAGCGCAGCAGAACAGGCATAGCGTCACTCAAGATCGGATACAACAAGGTCTTCGGTTACTACATAGAGGTGACGAAAACCCACGCGCACCTGGTCCCGGACGACTACATTCGAAAGCAGACGCTCGTCAATGCGGAGCGCTATGTGACACCCGACCTCAAGGAGTACGAGAGCCGCGTCCTCACCGCTGAGGAAGATATGGTGAGGATGGAGCGCGACATCTTCGAGGCACTCCGGGAGTGGATCGCAGAACGCACGGCGAAGGTGCAGGACGCTGCGGCAGTAATCGCCGAGATCGATGTCTTGAACTCGCTGGCCGATGCGGCGGTAGAGAACCGCTACGTACGACCCACGCTGGCGAGCGAGGGTAATGTGACAATCATTGGGGGACGCCACCCTGTGGTTGAGGTACTCCTTGACGGCGAGATCTTCGTGCCGAACGACGTGCATCTCGATTCGGAACGTCAGCAGATCCTGCTGATAACCGGGCCGAACATGGCCGGCAAGTCCACCTATCTTCGTCAGGTCGCTTTGATTGTCATCATGGCACACATGGGATCGTTCGTTCCCGCAGAGAGCGCATCAATCGGCCTCATCGACAGAATATTCACAAGAATCGGCGCCCAGGACGCGCTGGCGCGGGGGAGGAGCACGTTCCTGGTCGAGATGAGCGAGACAGCCAACATCCTCAACAGCGCCACGTCGCGAAGCCTGGTACTGCTCGACGAGATAGGACGGGGAACGAGCACGTTCGACGGGCTGTCAATAGCCTGGGCGGTGATGGAGTATCTCCACGACTCGACTCACGCGCATCCCAGGACGATGTTTGCAACGCACTACCATGAGCTTACTGAACTCGAGGATATCCTCACACGCCTGAGGAACGTGCACGTTCTCGCGAAGGAGACCTCTGATTCTATTGTCTTCCTGCGAAGGGTGGCACCCGGCTGCGCGGATCAGAGCTACGGGATAGAGGTTGCCAGACTGGCCGGCATGCCGGACGACGTCATAGAGAGAGCGCGGGAGGTGCTCAGAAACCTCGAGGCGACACAGTACACACCAAACGCCATGCCGCGTCTCGCCGTAGGGGAACACGGTCCTCTGGCCGAATCGAGCACTCAACTGCCGCTGTTCGATCGCCTGGAATCCCAGGTCGAGCGAGAGATCCGAGAGATGGACCTCACCGATATGACTCCGCTCGAAGCACTGACCAAACTTGCGGAGTTGCAGAGGAAAGCGGAAGATGCCAAGTAGAATCCGGATACTCAGTGAGGCTCTGGCCAATCGAATCGCTGCCGGCGAAGTTGTAGAGGGACCACACTCGGTGGTGAAAGAACTTGTCGAGAACTCCATCGACGCAGGAGCCGACGCGATATCCATTGATATCAAGGGAGCTGGAAGCGATCTCATCCGCGTGGCTGACAATGGAGTCGGAATGAACCCCGACGACGCTCTTGCCGCGTTCGACCGATTCGCGACCAGCAAGATCCTGAGCGAACACGATCTCGAAGCCATCGACACCCTCGGTTTCCGTGGTGAAGCGCTTCCAAGCATATCCTCAGTCTCACGCGTGCGACTCGTCACGTGCGAGCCGGGTTCATCCGAGGGAACCGAGGTTACCCTGCTTGGAGGAACGGTCAAGGACGTCCGACCCGCCGGCCGGTCACACGGCACGACGATGGAGATCTCGTCGCTCTTTTTCAACACTCCGGCCAGACGCAAGTTCCTGAAGAGCGACAGAGTTGAGTTGAAGAAGATCCTCGACTCCGTGACCGAATACGCCATTCTCTATCCTCACATCCGGTTCGATCTTGCTGTCGACGGTAGATCTGTGCTCGCTCTCTTACCCGCGCCGGGAATCCTCGAGCGGGCCCTGGAGGTGCTTGGAAGCGCACGCGCAGGAGAGGCCTTCCCCGTCGTTCACACCGACGGTCCATACACTGTCGGCGGACTGATCGGCAAGCCGTCCATCGCACGTACGCGAGGCGCCTTCCAGCTCTTTGCCATCAATGGGCGCCCGATCAAGAGCCGTCTCCTTTCGGCGGCGGTGCGGACCGGGTACGGAGAACTGCTTCCTCGCAATCGGCACCCGATCTTCGCGCTTGTGATCAGTGTGGACGGCCGGTTCGTAGACGCCAACGTGCACCCTACGAAAAGAGAGATTCGCTTCAGTGAAGAAAGACGCGTCTTTGCACTGGTAGAGAACGCTGTACGGAATGCGCTCATGGAACACGATGTCGCTCCCACGCTGACAGTCAGCGCGGACGGCACGCCTCATGGAAGCGCGAATCGAACAAGCGGAACGGATCATGCCACGTCCGGCGTGGGCTCGTATGAGTCGGGAAGAAGGAGTGGTGAGATCCCGACAACACGTCTTCCACTCCGAACGGGCGAGCTCAGCTTCCCTTCCGCCGTGCGAGAACGCACTCGGACACTCGAAGATGGTTCCGACATCCGGCAGCGAGTCGGCGAGACCGGGCACCTCACGTCGCTTGAAACCGGCGAGCAGGCCAAGTTCTGGCAGCTGCACCGCACCTACATCTTCGTGCAGACCCGCGAAGGCGTACTGATCGTAGACCAGCACGCCGCACACGAACGCGTCATCTACGAGCAGGCGAGGAGACGCTTGTCCGGCGCCGTGGAGACCGGGCCGAGCCAGCAGCTTCTCTTTCCGATCGCTGTCGAACTGTCTCCTGCCGAATCGGAGTCCTTCAAGAACGTGGACTCGCTCCTGACACGCCTCGGCTTCTCGGTCAGACCTATGAGCGGAAGGACCGTGCTCATGGAAGCAGTCCCTGGCGCCTTCCCGAAACTGGCTCACGACCGGATCCTTCACGATCTGCTGGCTGAGATACCCTCCGGCAAGCCGGCTGACAGGGACATCATTGAGAGCATCGCAACCACGATGGCATGCAAGACGGCCATCAAGGCCGGCGACGCGCTGGCGCAGGAGGAGATGCGCGCGCTTCTGGACCAGCTGTTTGCCACCGAACTGCCGTACTCGTGCCCGCACGGTCGTCCGACCTTCATGCGCATGACTCTCGATGAGCTTCACAAGAGATTCGGGCGAACCTAGTCGGAAAGGCGAGCTCTTGCGTAGCGTACTTGCCATAGTCGGCCCGACAGCCTCTGGGAAGACGGGCGTCGCAGTCCGTGTTGCTCAGGAGCTCGGCGGAGAGATCATCTCGGCCGACTCCCGTCAGATCTACCGTCGGCTTGACATCGGCACGGCGAAACCGACGATCGACGAGGCACGGCTCGCCCGGCATCATCTGATCGATATCATCGAGCCGAGCGAACCGTACGATGCTACACGATTCGCGATCGACGCTGAGAACGCGATCGCATCCATCATATCCACCGGGGCCGAACCGATCCTCGTCGGAGGCACGGGCTTCTATGTGCGGTCGCTCTTCGAAGGGCTCTTCGAAGGGCCGGGTCGCAACGAACCCGTCCGGGAGAAACTCGAGCGGCGAGCCCGCGAACACGGTTCTGAATCCCTTCATGAGGAGCTCGCGGGTATAGACCCCGGTTCGGCATCAAGAATCCACCCGAACGACGTTCTCCGTATCGTGAGAGCACTCGAGGTCTACATTTCAACCGGCTCCACGCTCACAAGCTGGCAGTCAGGGAGCGGACGCAGACCGGCCTATGCCCCTGTCTACTTCGGACTGACCATGGATCGCGTGCGTCTGTACGCGAGGATAGACCGTCGGGTGGACGCCATGATCGCCGCCGGACTGATCGATGAAGTGCGACGCCTCTTCGAATCGGGCGCCCTTCTGCCGGGACTTCCAGCTGCGAACGCAGTCGGATATCGTGAGATCCTCGACGTCCTCGCAGCCGACGGCACCGACTTCACGGAGGCCATCGAGCTCATCAAGCGGAACACGAGACGCTACTCGAAGCGTCAGATGACGTGGTTCTCTTCCATCGAGGGTGTGGACTGGCTGGATATGGGGGAAATAGGGGAGGAAGAAGCCGCCCGCCTGATTGTGACGCGATGGAGAGAACGTCGAACCTGTGAGGAGTAGATCTCCCGAAGATCACTGCAGATATCCAAGTGCTCTCAGTGCCTCGAGGAGCTCCGGGCTGAGCGCCTCGGGCTCAACCTCACGGTATTCCGTCTCCTCCATCCATGTCTGAAGGTCCGCTGCGAATCCAACCACCAGGTCCTGCCGTCTCTCTGCCAGATTCTCAGTCTCAAGGGGATCCGCGTCCAGGTTGTACAATTCGATGAGACCGATCTCAGGTGATTCGATGTACTTCCACGGCGGCATCCTGACGCCGAATGACATCCCTGCGTAGAACGGTCTAGAGTCCCCGCAATCGGTCTGGCAGTAGGCCGGTCGATCGCGAGAACCTGCGCCCAATCCGGTCGCACTCTCGGTGGCCGGCTCCATCAGCGACAGGAGACCCTCGCCCTGGATCTCTGGTCCCGGCTCGACTCCTGCCAGCGACAGGAGCGTGGGGAAGATGTCGATAAGGCGGACCTGCGCGGCAACACGCTGTCCGGCGACCCCACCGGGATAGCGTATGATGAGAGGTACGTGCACGAGCGCATCGTAGAGCCTGTACGCGTGAGCGAAGTAGAAGCCGTGCTCGAACCCCTCACCGTGGTCGCCAACGAGGAGAACCACGGTTTCCTCAGCCAGCCTCTCCTCATCGAGAAACGCCATTAGTTTCCCGACCTCCTCATCAACGAACGCGATCTCGCTATGGTAGCGCCTCCACTGCAGTAACAGGTAGTCGTCGGGCATGTCGAAGCCATCTTCGAAACGTTGCGCTTCATACTCGTACGGCACCGGCAGATCCTCGAGTCCATCCCACGCGGCCAGATCGTGGCGGCGCGGTGGGTCGTACGGCGCGTGCGGATCGAAGTAGTGGACGAACGCAAAGAACGGCCGTTCTCGCTCCTTGCCGATCCAGCGAGTTGCACGGCGCGTTGTCTCGTCGGCGCGTATCTCCATCTCCCAATTCCCCCACGAAGTGAGCAAGATGTAGAGGCGCCGGACCGCGAAATCCGATCTCAAGTACCACCACGGTTCCGTCGGTTCCATGTAGAGGTCGAAACCCTGATCGGTTCCGAAAAAGCCGCTGAGGACCGAGGCCGCTGTGAATGCCGCAGTCTCGTATCCTCGACTCCGAAGGACCTCAGCCAACGTCAGGAAGTCGTGGTCCAGTGACTTCGTGTGTGTGTCGACACCGTGTGTCCTGGGATAGAGACCCGTGAAGAGCGTGCACGTCATCGGGCGCGTCAGCGGCTCCATCGAGATGCACTGCTCGAAGAGAACACTCTCCCGAGCGAGACGGTCGAAGTTCGGCGTAGGACACTCCTCCGAACCGTAGCAACCGAGGCAGTCGGCCCTCGTCGTGTCCGTCATGATCAGAATGATATTGGGACATCCACCGACGTCCATGACCTCGGAATTCTCTTCCGGAAACCGGGTGCCACGGGTCCGCCCAACTGCAGGCCTGGCGGACACGATGTAGAGAGGAAGCCACAGGATGAGTAGAAGAAGCGCTGCCAGCCTGACGCGTCCGAGGTCGCCAACACCGCCTCGCCCGATCCTGAGGAGAACAAAGAACATCATGACGGCCAAGAGGAGAGCCGCACCACTCAGAGCAAGTGCAATAGGATCCCGGAAGTTCCCCGGAGACAGGCGATTGGCGGCGAATACCCAATAGAACCCAAGAGTGCAGGCCAAAAGGGCCGACCAGGAAACATGGTGTCTGTGAAGTCCCGAGACGCCGGCTCCGGAGGCGCGGCGACCGGAGAGATGCGAAAAAGCAGCCGGGATCATGCCGACAACGACACCCAGCAGAGCTCCGACTGCTGAGTAGAGGAGCACGTTCCACCCGAGGTCGCGTATCAGGAACCAGCCCGAGTGCACGGGAGCCTTGAGTTCAAGCACTACCCACTCGAGAAGACCGAGCACCACGAACAGGAAGGCGCCGTCCCTTGCGGCTGCTCCGATGGCGGCAGCCGGCCTGATCTCCGGAATGGAGCCGGATCTCGCGTCTGCCAGCACGCTCACTCTCCCGATCCTGATTCTGATCCAGC
>JAUWBY010000245.1 GCA_030609605.1 Candidatus Eiseniibacteriota bacterium | reverse complement strand
GGGCGACCCAAAGGGGGCAAAACACATGATCCAGGTATACATGGCTTCAAGACCTGCTCCATAGACACAGAGGACATTTATGCTCTGCAGTTAAGAGGACACTTTCGCTTTGCTACAACACAACGCCCCCCCGCGTGTGTTGGCAATCAGACTATGTCCCCACTTCAGAATCGCCTTCGCACGTGGAGTCAGGAGCGCCATCTGCCACTCGCCCCCAACGCATCTTGACAGCGCCGTCTGTTGCGGCTTAGGCTTTGTGGAGGATGATACTCACCATTGCGCAGGCAGACGGGGAGGTTGACGAGCACATGGTCGCACGGCTCAGAGAGAGAGTTATGGGGCTCATAGACACAATCGAGAGAGCGCCCATCTCGATCGGGCGGTGGATTCTCATTCTGGCCGCCATCATAGCACTCAGGCACTTCCTCGAGCAGGTATCGGGTCAGCTGAGAACGATCCAGTTCCTGTCCTATTTCGTCCACTACCCACTTGCGTACATCACCCCTCTCCTGGCTCTCTCGGTCGTACTCGCAGCCATGGCGAGGGAGAGGATAGAACGTGTCACCAAGCTGATGCTGTTCGCGTGGCTCCTGACGCTTCTTCCTCCACTTGTGGACTTGCTCCTGACCGGAGCCGGCCAGCAGCCGGAGCTGATCGGATACCTGATCCCCAAGAACCACACACTCACCGAGGCGTTCATCAACCTCCTGAATCCCTTCTATCACGGTTTCCAGGGAACAACAGCGGGCATCAGGATCGAAGCGGCCGCCGGTTGCGTTCTGGCGGCAGTCTACGTTCAGATCAAGACCGGGAAGCTCGCTCGCGCACTCCTGACGGCGGTTCTCGTCTACCCGACGATGTTCGTCTTCTTTACGCTGCCATCGATAACCCTGGCGGTGACCCGTCTGTTCGGCTCTCAGCTCGACAATGTGTACCAGCTCTTCTTCGCCAGGGCCGATGTCTACAGAGCGTTCGCTGACGTTACCCCCTTCGCACTGTCTGATCTGTCGAATTCCCTGATCGATCTCATTCTGATCGTCCCTCTGCTGGGCCTGTGGTACAGGATGTATTCTCCTGAGGGATTCAGAGACGCCGTTCGCTCCATCGATCCTGTCGCGACGTTCTGTCATGTCGCTGCAACCGCTATTGGAATCGTTCTCGCAGCACGGCTCTTGATGGGTTCGCGCGGCCTGGTGTCGGTCGCACATGCCTTCGACGTCATAGCACTGATCGGCCTCACGGCGGCCGCGTTCTTCACGGCGCAGGCCGCGACCGCGATGCGTCTCCTGTTCAGCGGATCCGCTGCGCTTCCTGCAGCCTCCAGAGACCGTGTCTCCCTGACCGGGATGATCTACGTGACGCTGGCTCTTCTCTTCTCACTCTCCGTCAGCTATGTCGCTCTCACATACGTCGTGGCCACGCTATCCATCTACTTTCTGTACTACGCTCCGCCGCTTCGTCTTTCAAGATACACGCCTCTCGCCAGCTTCATGATGGGAGCCGTTGCGCTCTTCGCGTTGAGCCTTGGATACTCAGCTTATGCGGGTGAGCAAACGGCGCTCTGGCTTCCGAAAGGCATCGTCGCACTGGCTCTGCTCGTCCCGACGTTGGGCATGCTGTCGCGAGACATATGGCAATCCCGAGATGAGGGAAGAGGCAGGTGGGATCTGGTGGTCCTCCTGGGTGAAGGACGTGCTCGCGCGCTCGCAGGAATCGCTCTTCTCATCGCGGCGCTCCTCCCCGCTCTGCTTCTGAGGGCTCCTGTGCTTGCCGTTCCGGCAGTCATCGTCGGTGGCGGCGCCCTCCTTCTGCTGCTGCGCGGACAACCCAACCGTGTGCCCGGAGGCCTGGTAGCCCTGGCACTTGTCCTTGTGGTAGCCGGATTCGCTACCGGTGTGACGGATTCGATCCTCCTTCGACAGCAGCTGGCATCAACCAGCTTCGCCGACGTCATGAGACGGGGGGGCAACTTCGAGTTCATGCAGAAGGCGGACGCCACAGAGGAGCAGGGGCTCGTGAATGAGGGGATCCTCCTCTTCCGTTCGGGAGATATGGAGGGTGCGATCGAGTTCTTCAGAAGGGCGATAGAGATCAAGCCTGAGTATGTTCACGCCTACGTGAGTCTCGGCTCGGCCCAGCTTCGCATCGACCAGCTCGAGGCCGCTGAGCGCTCCTTCCGTCGGGCGCTGGAATTCGACGACGAGAACGCCCTCGCATATCTCGGGCTCGGACAGACATACGAGCTGTTCGGGAGTCCGGATGAGGCCATCAGGTACGTCGAGCGAGCACTTGAACTGGATCCGGAGAGCGCGGACGCGACCTTTACCCTTGCGCTGATCTACGCGGGTCAAGCGGAGCACGAAAGGGAATTCGAAGCGCTGACAAGAACTGTGGGGATCGATCCACAGAATAGCCAGGCCTACTCCCGTCTGGCTGACATCTTTCTTGCGAACAGGATGTACCCGGAGGCAACGAGGGCGCTGAATGCCGCGGCAGCGGGCCGCATACCGGTCGAGCACATCCACACACGACTCGCCGAGGCACACTATTCGATGGGGGATCTCGAAAGAGCTGAGAGCGAACTCCGTCGAGAGATATCACTGAGGCCGAGGTCGGCATCAGCACGAGCCAGTCTGGCTCGCGTTCTTGACGAGGTCGGCAGAACCGAAGAGTCCATCTCTGAGTGGAAGGCAGCCATCGATCTCACTGCGAACGCACAGCTGCGATCGCTCTTCGAGGCGGAACTCGCCAAGCTCACGAACTGAACTCCGTCTCAGACGAGGAGAAACGAACAAAGACCGGGGGCCACACGGCCCCCGGTCTTGCGTCAAACTCACCAATCATCACTATTTGAGAAGAACCATCTTCGAGGACGCGAGGTCTCCTCCGACCTCAATCCTCACGAAGTAGATGCCTGCCGCCGTCTCGCGGCCTGCATCATCAGTCCCGTCCCACATGATCTCGTGTTCGCCGGCCTCACGTTCTTCATCCGCCAGCACCGCGCGCACCACTCGCCCGGCCACGTCGTAGATTTCTACGTTCACGGCCCCGGCAGTAGGCATCTGGAATCTGACGGTTGTCTTGGGATTGAACGGATTTGGATAGTTGGAGACGGAGAGTCGCCGCACACCAACATCGTCGACGCCCGTGCCAGGCATGTTGCCTGAGATCGCAACATCGTCAACATACCAGCCATCGCTGGTGATGTACCCGTCTGAGTCAAGTCTGAATCGCACCTTGAAGGCACTCGTGCCAACGTAGCTCTCGAGGTCGATCTGCACCTCGGTCCAGTCCTCAAGGAAGCCGTCGTACGACGCAACCTCGATCCAGCTTGAACCACCGTTCGTGCTCACCTCAACATAGCAGTAGTCGTATTCGGATTCGGTGTCGTACTTGTGCCAGAACGAGAGAAGACCGGTCGTCGCCTCGGACAGATCCACGGAGTTCTGGAGCGCAATGGTGGTGTTGACGTGGTTGCCGTAGTCTCCGCCCGGGCTGTCGGTCATCGATGTGGATGGACTGTAGAACTTGCTCGTTGTCGTTCCCCAAGCCCCCGTCCACGCCGCGAGACCTGCTTCAAAGTCATCGAAGAAAACAGGAGTCGCGAGGACGAAGTCCTCACTCGATGTCGTGCCATCGGACACGGTGACGTCGTCGGTCGTGGCAGGCGCGTAGCCGGACCTGGTTGCTTTCATGTCGTAAGTGCCGACCGGAATGTAGTTGATCTCGTAGTAGCCGGTGCCGGCAGCGCTCACTGACGAGTAGCCCTCTATGTCGGTGAGCTCAACAGTCGC
>JAUWBY010000333.1 GCA_030609605.1 Candidatus Eiseniibacteriota bacterium | reverse complement strand
GCTGAGTGACGCACTGCTGCCAGTATGGCATTTCGAGGGAGCGATCCCAAAGTCCAAGAGATGCGCGTGTTCGGAAGGAGGACGAGAAGCTTCGCTCGTCGCAGGAGCTGCGAGCGGTTCGCATTGACAGCGCGTCGTGCGGTCTATAGCATGACCGGGAGGAGTGAGACACCACGCGACGGGCTTGAGGGGAGACCAGGGAATGAGGAAATTGATAGCTACTGCCACAGCAGTTGCCGTTCTGTCGATCTGCCTTCTCACCGGCTGCTCGACGGGAGGGGACGGTGTCATCAGGATAGTCTTCGCCGCGGGGCAGGATCCATCCGGAGCCACCGCCGCGCTTATCGAGGAGTACAATGCATCGCACCCCGGCATCGAGGTCACGTTTCAGGTGATGCCGGCCAACACAGACACTCAGCACGATGCCTATGTCACCTATCTCTCCGCCCGCGAGCCGGGCATCGATCTCTACAGCCTCGACGTCATATGGACGGCCGAATTCTCGCGCGCTGGATGGATACGACCGATACCGGACGGTCTCTTCGATGAATCGGACTTCCTGTCGGGCCCTCTTGAGAGCGTGAAATATGAAGACGCGATCTACGCGGTGCCGTGGTTCACCGATGCGGGAGTTCTCTACTACCGCAGCGACCTCCTCGAGAACGCTGGACTCGCGGTTCCTGAAACGTGGAGTGAGTTCACGCAAGTCTGCAGAAGTGTCGCAGAGCCAGCCGACATCACGGGATTCATCTGGCAGGGCGCGAAATACGAAGGTCTGGTCTGCAACTTCCTTGAATCCCTCTGGAGTCGAGGAGGTGACATCTCCGCCGAAACCCTTCGGAATTCGCCGGAGCGCGCTGTGCGGGACGTGGAGTCGACAATCGACTTCATGTTGCAGCTGATCGAGACAGGGATCTCCCCGGCAAGCGTTCTCACCTACAAGGAGGAGGAGTCACGACGGCTCTTCACGGAAGGTCAGGCCCTATTCTTAAGAAACTGGCCCTACGTCTGGAGCATCGCCGAGGATGAGGAGTCATCGGTGGCCGGAGCGGTGGGAATCGCACCTCTCCCCCACGCTGAGGGCGAAAGGAGCTACTCGACGATCGGCGGCTGGAACATCGCCGTTTCCACATACAGCCGGCATCCCGAGGAGGCGTTTGAATTCCTCGCCTTCATCACGGGCGAGCGCTCGCTCAGCCTCCGGGCGATCGAGGGAGGATACCTGCCGACGAGGAAAAGCACATATGACGACCCGGATGTCCTCGCCGCGAATCCGCACTACGGCGGCTTCTTCGATGTCTTCCAGAACACGCGCAACCGGCCGAGGACGCCGCACTACCCGATCGCGTCCGACATCATCCAGGAGAACGTCCACAGGGCGCTCACCGGCGAGTTCGACTCACACGCGGCGGCTGAGAGCATCGTAACCGAGATGGCAGCGATCCTGTCACGGTAGGGCAAACCCGGCCCAGAGAGAAAACTGCGTGAGCAGGCGACGAAAGACAGGAAAACGACGAGATAGCCGCCTGGCGGTCTGGTTGCTTGCGCCATCGCTGGCGTTCGTGGCACTTCTTGGAGCATTTCCGGTCCTGAGCCAGTTCGTTCTCAGCTTCACGCACTACAATATGAAGTTCGCGGATGATCGGGGATTCGCAGGGCTGGCGAATTACGCCAGGCTGGCCACTGACGCCACATTCCTGCAAGACTTCTGGCAGACCGTCTACTTCACTGTCATATCAGTAGGTTTCGAGCTCATCTTCGGACTCGCGGCGGCGCTGGCGCTCAACCGGATCGGTCGTGGGCGTGCGGCCATGAACACGTCGATCGTGCTTCCGTGGGCGCTTCCCACTGTCGTGGCGGCGACGATGTGGTCGCTCATTCTGAACGACAGAATGGGACTCCTGAACTCGGTCCTGGTCAAGCTCGGTGCGATAGACACTCCGGTGGTCTGGCTCGGGCCGGGTCTGGCCATGGGCTCGATCATCCTCGCCGATGTGTGGAAGACCACACCGTTCGTGGCGATCATTCTCCTCGCGGGACTCAAGTCGATTCCCGATCAGTACTACGAAGCGGCCGCGCTCGATGGCGCCGGCAGATGGCACCAGTTTCGGTTCGTCACGATGCCCCTGCTGCGCCCATTCATCGCGATCGCGCTGCTATTTCGAACAATGGATGCGTTCCGTGTCTTCGACATCATATGGGTACTGACGGGCGGCGCCACCAAGACGGAGACGCTTTCCGTCTATGTCTATCGGGTGCTGTTCCGCTATTCGGACCTGGGCTACGGATCGGCCCTGACGGTCGCTCTCTTTCTGATCGTCTTCCTCATGAGCCTTGGTCTCCTGAAATTCATGAAGCTCACGCGGGAGCCGGCCCAGTGAGAAGGAGAAGAGTCAACAACAT
>JAUWBY010000232.1 GCA_030609605.1 Candidatus Eiseniibacteriota bacterium | reverse complement strand
CGGAGGAAATCGTCGACAAGGAGACCGGTGAGGTCATAGCGCTTCGCGGCGAGGAACTCGCGCCGAAGCATCTCAAGCAGCTCAAAGAGATGAACGTGACCTCGGTTCTGGTTCTTGTCACCGAGACAGCTCGCATTCTCGTGAAAAAGGATGATGAGCGAGACGAGAAACTGGCTGGGCGCATCGTGGCCAGGACGTACAAGAACGCGGCGACGCGGGAGACCATCGTCACGAACGACGAGAAGCTTACGATGACGGTGATCCAGCTGCTGAGGAAGGCCGGCATTCGTGAGATCGAGCTGATCATCGCTGACCCGACCGATATCAGAATTCTGGAGTCAACGCTGTCCCGCGACAAGACGCACTCTGAAGAAGAGGCCCTTCAAGAGATATACAAGACCATGAAGGGTGGAAATCTCCCCAGTATTGAGGCGGGGCGCGAGCTGGTCAACAGGATGTTCTTCGATCCCAATCGATATGATCTCAAGGACGTGGGACGCTACAAGATCAACCGTCAGCTGAGCATTCCCGACGACGTGATCCCGCTTGACACCTCGTGTCTCACACGGCTGGATTTCATCGAGACTATCCGCGCCGTGCTGGAGGTGGTCAAGGGGAAGCGCGATATAGACGATATCGATCACCTGGGCAACCGGCGCGTGCGTTCCGTCGGCGAGCTTCTCGAAAACCAGCTCTCCGCAGGTCTGTCGCGGATGGTAAGGGTGATCAAGGACAGGATGTCGACCGGTGACAGCAGTGAGTTCGATCTTGCGACGCTTGTGAACTCCCGGCCGATATCAGCAGTCGTACGTGCGTTCTTCGGCTCGAATCAGCTTTCGCAGTTTATGGAGCAGACTAATCCACTGGCCGAGCTGACGCACAAGAGAAGGCTCTCTGCACTCGGTCCGGGTGGTCTCACGCGGGAACGCGCCGGCTTCGAGGTGCGCGATGTTCACTACAGTCACTACGGTCGCATGTGCCCGATTGAGACGCCGGAAGGTCCGAACATCGGACTCATCAGCTCGCTCGCGACGTATGGCAGGATCAACGAATTCGGGTTCATCGAGACGCCCTACTACAAGGTCGAGAATGGTGTCGTGACGGACACGATCGAGTATCTCACGGCCTCCGAGGAAGACAAGTACGTCATCTCGCAGGCGGGTGAGCAGCTGGACGCCGACGGCAGGATTTCGGACAAGTCTCTGCTGGCGCGGCACATGGACGATTTCCCGACGGTGACGCGCGAGGAGATCCAGTTCATGGATGTCTCCCCGAAGCAGCTCGTGTCGGCAGCGGCGGCGTTGATCCCGTTCCTCGAGCACGATGATGCCAACCGGGCGCTCATGGGTTCCAACATGCAGCGCCAGGCGGTTCCGCTCATCAAGACAGAAGCGCCACTCGTGGGTACGGGGATCGAGCACCGGGTAGCCGTCGACTCGGGTGCGGTGATCACGGCGAGACACAGCGGCATGGTGGAGTCCGTATCGTCCGACCGCGTGACCGTGCGTCACACGGATACGCTGGACGGCACCGAGGACGTGGATGAGTACATACTCCGCAAGTTCCAGCGGACAAACCAGAACACGTGCATCAATCAGCGGCCGTTCGTGGTTGTCGGCAGCAAGGTCGAAAAGGGTGACGTCATCGCCGATGGCCCTGCGACGAAGGACGGTGAACTGGCTCTTGGCGCGAATCTCCTGGTCTCCTTCATGCCGTGGGAAGGCTACAACTTCGAGGATGCCATACTCGTCTCCGAGCGGATTCTCAAAGATGACCGGCTGACCTCGATCCACATCGAGGAGTTCACGCCGGAGATTCCCAACGTCAGTGAGGAGCGCCTGAAGAACCTCGACGAGAACGGTCTCGTCAGAACGGGCGCACGCGTTACGGCCGGCGACATTCTCATAGGCAAGGTCACTCCCAAGGGAGAGACCGAGCTGACGCCGGAAGAGAACCTGCTGAGAGCCATTTTCGGCGACAGGGCCGGTGATGTGCGGGACACGTCGCTGAAGGCCCCCCCGGGGATGAACGGTATCGTCATTGATACGAAGCTCTTCTCCCGCAGGGCTCGCGACGAGCGCAGCAAGAAGGTCATGCAGAAGGAGATCGACAAGATCCGGAGTGATTGCCGGACGGCCACTAAGCGTCTCCGACGCGAGCGGGACCGGAGGATCTTCGGTCTTATCGAGGGGCTCCGGACAAAGTCGCTCAGGGATTCACGGACGGATGAACTCGTGATCCGCGCCGGTCGCAAGGTCAATGAGGAAGTCATGGGACTCCTCAACATGGAAAAACTTGATTGCTCGGACGGCGTGGTTCAGGACGAGAAGATCAATGAGAAGGTCGCAGCGCTCTACGAAGAGTACCGTACCAAGATCGAGATGATCGAACCCGATCGCGATCGGAAGATAGACAAAGTGAAGCTGGGAGAGGATCTGCCGCGAGGCGTCGTGAAGCTTGCGAAAGTCTATGTTGCTGTCAAGCGCAAGCTCTCCGTCGGCGACAAGATGGCGGGTCGGCATGGCAACAAGGGTGTTGTGGCGAGGATAATGGCGGAAGAGGACATGCCGTGTCTTCCTGACGGCACACCCGTCGACATCGTTCTGAATCCGCTGGGAGTCCCGTCCCGGATGAATCTGGGACAGATACTCGAGACTCATCTGGGCTGGGCCGCTGAGAAGCTGGGATACCACGCGGCGACGCCGGTTTTCAACGGCGCCAGTATCAAGGCGATCAAGAAGGAACTCGCGAGAGCCGGCCTTCCCGAGTCGGGAAAGACGATACTCTACGATGGGCGGACGGGGGAGCCTTTTGAGAATGAGGTCACCGTCGGGTTCATATATACGCTGAAGCTTCTTCATCTTGTGGACGACAAGATCCACGCCCGATCGATAGGCCCGTACTCGCTCGTGACCCAGCAGCCGTTGGGTGGCAAGGCTCAATTCGGGGGTCAGCGATTCGGTGAGATGGAGGTGTGGGCTCTCGAAGCATACGGAGCCTCGCACACGTTGCAGGAGCTCTTGACAGTCAAATCAGATGACGTCGTCGGACGTTCAAAAACATACGAAGCGATTGTCAAAGGACAGGATCCGCCGAAGCCGGGTACGCCTGCTTCGTTCGATGTCCTCATCCGGGAGCTCCAGAGCCTCGGACTCGACATCAGGCTTGTTAGAGATCAGGGGCCTCGGTCAGGAGGGTAGTTTTCGTGTATTTCGGCATCTTTGATGAGCACAAAGAGCCACGGGATTTCTCGGCGATAAGCATCCAGCTCGCGTCGCCCGAAGCGATACGAAGCTGGTCGCACGGTGAGGTCGTTCTTCCCGAGACCATCAACTACCGTTCGTTCAAGCCGGAGAAGGGTGGGCTCTTCTGTGAGCGCATTTTCGGTCCCGTCAAGGACTGGGAATGCAACTGCGGCAAGTATCGCCGAATACGCTATCGCGGCATGATCTGCGAGAACTGCGGCGTAGAAGTCACGCAGTCGAAGGTCAGGCGAGAGCGGCTCGGACACATAGAACTGGCGGTGCCGGTGGCTCACGTCTGGTTCTTCAGAGGGAATCCGAACATCATCGGAAGGCTTCTGGACATGAAGCGCCGGGATCTCGAGAGGGTTCTCTACTATGAGTCCTATGTCGTGCTCGATCCGGGTACGACGGATCTTGTGGAAGGCGAGCTTCTCTCAGGTGAAGGTATGGCAGCGTATGCGGCCAACCCGGATTCCGGGTTGAGAGCAGAGATGGGTGCCGGGGCGATCCAGGAGCTCATGCAGAAGATCGACGTGGAGACGTGCTACACGGAACTCCGCGCCCTCGCGCGCGACGAACAGGCAACCAGACAGGCAAGCAAGACGGCCCTGAAGAGGTTGCAGGTCTTCGATGCGTTCCGCGGCTCCGGTAACGAGCCCGTTTGGACGATCATGGATACCATTCCCGTTCTTCCTCCGGATCTGAGACCCCTGGTCCCTCTGGAAGGCGGACGGTTTGCAACATCGGATCTGAACGATCTCTATCGGCGGGTCATCTACAGGAAC
>JAUWBY010000322.1 GCA_030609605.1 Candidatus Eiseniibacteriota bacterium | reverse complement strand
GTTCCTGTCTGGGGCGACTTCTACGCCAAGAACGGAAACGCCGGAGGACACGGTCTGAACTCCGCATGGAACTCCGGATTCACGACGGCCGACTACGATCCGATCGCAGCGGCACAGGACGGCTCGATCGAGTTCCACATCCTCGTGCCCGACAGCCAGAGCACACCGCCAGTGCCGGAGCCGGCGACACTCCTGCTCATGAGTACAGGCCTGGTGGGCCTCGTTGCAGCAAGAAGGCGCCGCAGGTAACGCAGGCCAGAAGACCACGTCTGATATCGAAACAAGCGACCGCCCGGAAACTCGGCTTTCCGGGCGGTTCTTGTTGGGCAAGATGTAGCTCGCTGAGAGAAGTTGCATGTGCGACCTCTCTCGTGTACGTTCTGAGCATTCGCCTTTGGACACTGCGGATCCAAGGGCGTGCCGTCGCAGACCGCTCAGCGCGCATGACGGGAGATCCATGCCCAACGGACAGAACAACCACATACTCGGTGATGAAAACATCGGTGCGCTTCTCTGGAAGCTCACGATACCGGCTACCGTGGGCATGGTCGTCATGGCGACCTACGGACTCGTGGACACCATCTTCATCGGGCACGCCGTTGGTCCGCTCGGTATCGGTGGGATTGCCCTCGTCTTCCCCATCCAGATGCTGGTCATGGCGATCGGCCACATGATAGGGATGGGTGGCGCATCGATCATCTCCCGGGCGCTCGGGGCAGGCGATGCAGCAAGAGCAAAGAGGACACTCGGCAATGTCGTCTCATTGATAGTCCTCATCTCCGCGGCACTCATGGCAGCGGGCTTCATGTTCGCCGACGACCTTCTCCACCTCTTGGGAGCCAGCGAGAACCTCCTCCCCTACGCCAGGGACTACCTGCTCATAATGCTCTGGGGAATACCGCTCAGGGCGTTCGCAATGGGAAGCAACAACATCGTCCGTTCCGAGGGCAGAGCCAAGGTCGCGATGACCACGATGATCCTGAGTGCCGGGATCAACATCGTTCTCGATGCCGTCTTCATCTTCGGACTCGGGATGGGCGTCAAGGGTGCGGCTATAGCAACTGTCATCGCCACAGGGTGTGCTTCTGTTTTCCTTCTGATCTACTTCACCTCCGGCTTCAGCGACCTTTCGCTCAGATTCGGCGCCCTGCGCCTTGATCTTGCCATCGTTCGCGAGACGATTGCGGTGGGCTTCGCTTCCTTCGCCCGCATGGTGTCGGCAAGCGTTGTAATGGTCATCTTGAACCGCAGCCTCGGCTCCTACGGCGGGGACATGGCGATTGCCGCCTACGGGATCATCAACCGGGTCGTGCATTTCATGTTCATGCCGATCCTGGGGTTTGCGCAGGCTCTTCAGCCCGTCGCCGGCTTCAACTATGGAGCCGGCAGGTTCGCCAAGGCAAAGGAGGCATTCAAGTTCTCCGTCATCCGCGCGACAGTCCTCGGCACGGTATCCGTCTCACTGATCATGATCTTCGCGAGACCCCTCCTCGGGATATTCTCACGAGACGTGGCGCTCATCGCAATGAGCACTCCGGCGCTCAGGATCATCATCGCGGTTTTCCCGCTCGTCGGGTTCCAATTCATGGGGGCAGCACTCCTGCAGGCTCACGGTCGGGCGCTCCCGGCGATTGCTCTCTCTCTCGCCCGACAGGTCATTCTACTCATTCCACTCGTTCTCATCCTGCCACGCTTCTTCGGGCTCACCGGGATCTTCGTGTCATTCCCTACGGCGTCCATAGGGGCAACCACCCTGGCTCTGGTGCTCCTTACTCAAGAGATGCGGTTCCTGAGCAGGCACGAACACGACGAAGCCCCGGCATAGCTCCGGGGCTCCCTCGAGACAGCGGCTCCTGTTCCATATCACCGGTACATCGCCTTGATCACACCCCAGCTTGTCGGCTCGACCGGAGTTGTGCCCTCGTTCAGGAAGAGGAGGTTCTCGCCGTAGCCTCTGGCGAGGATCATGTCTGGATCTCCATCCGCATCGATGTCCATGAGGTCAACACCGAAGCCGTAACCCGTGGGCGGGATAGTCACACCAATCATCATGTCCGGATTCTCAACGAACTCAAACTCCTGCGGTGTCCCCACGTTCTCGAAGCACTCCGGCCAAGTACCGCACGAGACACGTACAAGATCCAGATCGCCATCGAGATCCAGATCTCCCAGAGCTATCGTCGGGCTGTGGCCGCCAACCTGCGGAATCCCATCCACCCATCCCACGTATTCGTAGGAAGGCGTGGACGCTGTACCCACATTCCGGGCATAGCGTATCCTGCCGGACCAGCAACCCAGCATAGCGTCCAGATCTCCATCACCATCCATATCTCCGAGCCTCGGGCTACCGTCACCCCCTGACGTGACCACGTCCTCGAAGACCGACAGGTCCGCCTCCCATGCCGGCTGCTGCGGTGTCCCCACGTTCCAGTAGAAGCGCACAAAATGGTCATACCAACAGATGATCACGAGATCGAGATCTCCGTCGGCGTCAAGGTCTCCCAGACCACCGTTTTGGGCAATGCAAGATGGGACATCCTGATACGGCGAGGGACCGAGTTGCCATGCAGGCTCCGTGGGTGTACCTACATTCCAGAATTGGTTGATCGGAACTGCAGCGAACAGCGA
>JAUWBY010000268.1 GCA_030609605.1 Candidatus Eiseniibacteriota bacterium | reverse complement strand
CCCGACGCCCCCGAACTGATAAGGGAAGCGATTGAAAGCGCCATCGGCAGGGTGGACGTCGTCATTGTCACTGGGGGACTCGGCCCCACGGTGGACGACCGGACAAAGCAGGCCATCGCGCGCGTGCTTCGGAGAAAGCTCGTGCTCGACGAGGATGTCCTGGCCACGGTCAGGGCTCACTTCGAGAAGCGCGGACTTCCAATGCCTGAGTCAAATCTCTCGCAGGCCATGATGCCGGAGGGCGCCCGCGCAATCGAGAATCGTCTTGGAACTGCCCCTGGCCTGCTTCTGGAAGAGGAGAATGCGCTCGTTTTCATCTTGCCGGGTGTGCCGGTGGAGATGAGAGCCATGTTCGAGGGCTACGTTGCGCCGTACCTCGAGGGGAGAGGCCTCAGGAAGCTGACCGAAGAGCGTCTCCTCAGAACTACTGGCATTCCGGAATCGATCTTGTCCGAGCGGATAAGGGGGACTGCAAAGAGACTTGCGCGAGTTGACGTGGCATACCTCCCGAGCGCGACCGGGGTCGATATCCGCATCACGGGCCGCGGCGAGACGCTCAAGAGGGCCAAGACAGCAGCGGAGTCCGCACAAGAGCGGTTGGCGAGCGAGCTGGGCGACTGCGTCTACGCACGCGGAGACGAATCACTGGAACAGGTTGTCGGCTATCTTCTAGCGATGAAGGGCAGAACGGTCTCGGTCGCGGAATCGTGCACCGGTGGACTACTCGGTTGGACGCTCACCAGGATCTCCGGGAGTTCGGACTACTTCGTTGGGGGCCTGATCGCGTATTCGAACGATCTCAAGAAACGACTTCTGGGTGTGAAGGCCGGGATCCTGAGGGAACACGGAGCGGTATCAGCAGAGACCGCCCAAGCGATGGCGGGAGGCGCCAGGACCAAGACGCGCTCAGACTACGGTATCGGCGTGACCGGCATCGCGGGACCCGGGGGAGGGAGTGAGGAGAGACCAGTTGGCCTGGTCTACATCGCGGTGTCCGGGGCACGAAGGGAGAGAGTTCGGGAGTTCCGCTTCACGGGAGGCCGCGACCGCGTCCGGAAACAGGCCTGTCAGGCTGCTCTGGAGATGCTTAGGAGGACCCTGCTAAATCTGCCCGTGGGCTCGCTGACGTCCTAGGAGCAAGTGATGCCGGTAAGAACGTTCATCGCTTTGGAGTTGTCCGGGGCGCTCAGAAAGGGCATACTGAATCTGGCAAGAGAACTTGAGCGTCGGGGAGTCCGGGCAAGCTGGCCAAGAGCTGGAGCCCTTCACCTCACCCTCAAGTTCTTGGGAGATGTCGAAGAAACTCTGATCCCGGACGTAGTGGCGGCAGTTGCGCGGGCCGCGTCCGAGGTGTCTCCGTTTGCGTTTGATTCCCTCTCGGTGGGAGCCTTCCCATCGCCGAGACGACCGCGCGTCGTCTGGGTCGGCGTGGAGCCCGTGGATGAACTCTTCGAGCTTCAGGGAGCGATCGAACGAGAGCTGACCGTTCTCGGGTTTCCGAGAGAGAGGCGTCGCTTCAAGCCCCACATCACGATCGCGAGACTCCGCGAGCCCTTGCGCTCGCTGGACGACCGGGAGACCGGGGGGATTTTCACCGATCTGGTTGCCCCTGATGAGAGGACATGGGTTGAAGATGTTGAGGTGATGAAAAGCACGCTCGCCAGAGGAGGCGCGATACACGAACGTCTGGCTGTGGTGCCTCTCGGCGGGAGTCGGGATTCTGTGCGTCGATGAGCAGGCTCAGCAACTGATCAGAAAGCGGAGGGAAAGATGTCTCAGGAGAAGGGGAAGACCAAGGCGCTCGAACTGGCCGTGGCACAGATAGAGAAGCAGTTCGGCAAGGGAGCCATAATGCGTCTGGGTTCGGATGAGGTCGGGGTGGGCATTGAGGCGATACCGACAGGTTCACTGACTCTCGACGCGGCTCTTGGCATCGGTGGCGTTCCGCGCGGGCGCGTGATCGAGATATTCGGGCCCGAGTCCTCGGGCAAGACTACACTGGCGCTTTCCATCATAGCTAATGCGCAGCGACTCGGTGGTGTGGCGGCCTTTATCGACGCGGAGCACGCGATGGATCCCGGGTACGCGCGGGCCCTCGGGGTGGACACGGATGATCTCTTGATCTCGCAGCCGGATACGGGCGAGCAAGCTCTCGAGATCACAGAGATGCTGGTGCGCAGTGGGGCGGTCGACATAGTCGTGATCGACTCAGTTGCCGCTCTTGTCCCACGGGCTGAGATAGAGGGTGAGATGGGCGACTCACATGTGGGGTTGCAGGCGCGGCTCATGTCTCAGGCCTTGCGAAAGCTGGCCGGCGCCATCAGCAAATCGAAGACGTGCGTTGTCTTTATCAATCAGATACGCATGAAGATCGGCGTCATGTTCGGGAACCCGGAGACGACATCGGGAGGCAGGGCGCTCAAGTTCTATGCCAGCGTGCGTCTCGACATTCGGAGGATCGGCGCGATCAAGTCGGGTGATTCCATCATCGGGAATCGCACCAAGGTCAAGGTAGTGAAGAACAAGGTTGCGCCACCTTTCAGGATCGCGGAGTTCGATCTCATCTACGGCAAGGGAATATCACTCGAGGGTGATCTCCTGGATCTCGGACTCGATGAGGGAGTCGTGTCGAGGAAGGGTACCTGGATGAGTTATGGCGAGCTTCAGCTGGGTCAGGGTAGAGACAAGGCGCGCGCATTCCTCGAGGATAATCCCGAGGTCAGCCGAAAGCTCGAACGTGAGATCAGAACAGTGGTCGGTCTCCTGCCGCCGGATGAGGATGTCCCACAGCCTGAGAACAGCGCGGAGAAGGAGGTTGGGGAGCTGGCCGTCGGTTCGAGCAAGTAGTTGTGACGATCGGCTCTGAGCTTTGACGGCGGGAAGCGGACAGAAACGGCAGTCGGTCGGTACGATCACGGCGATCCGGAGCGTCGAGGGAAGCTCGGCGCTCACGGTCTACGTGGACGGGGAATGCGCCTTCACCGTCTCGGAGGACATCGTCCGCAGAATGGGCCTCGTCGTGGGTGTTCGAGTGGCAGATTCTGAGGGCTGGTCTCCTGAGAGCAACGCCGAGCAGTCAGCAGCGAAACGGCCGGACGATGCGAAGGCGCGTGACGCAGCGCTCAGACTCCTTGCCGTGCGGGCGCGGAGCCGCTGGGAGCTTGAGGACCGGCTCAGGCAAAAGGGCTTCGACACAGCGACGAGAGAGAGAGTGCTCTCTGCTCTTGAGACTGCCGGGCTGGTTGATGATCGCGAATTCGCCCGACTGTGGGCTGAGGAGCGTCTTCGCCTGCGACCGGTTGGGAGGGTGCTTCTCGCTAGTGAACTCCGGGCAAAGCGTGTTGCACAGGAGACGACTACGGCCGTACTTGATGAGATGTACGAGGAGCACGCTGAAATAGATCTTGCTGCCGCAGTACTGAGGAAGCGGATCGGGAAAGTCGGGGCGCCGGGTGAC
>JAUWBY010000065.1 GCA_030609605.1 Candidatus Eiseniibacteriota bacterium | reverse complement strand
GCGGTAGCCAACCCGCGGATATCAGTCTGATCACCGTCGAAGAGAACCGCTTCCTCCTGCAAACTGAGGCACCCCACGCTTCCGCGCGGGGTGCCCAGGACAATCGGCTTGACACCGACCGTTCCATATCACTTCAAGAGCAACATCCTCTTCACCAGCACATCGTCACCCGTCTCGAGCCTGTAGAAGTAGACTCCCGACGCAACGCGCTCACCGTTGTCACCGCATCCGTCCCACGGTGTGGTGTGACGTCCCGCCGACTTCGGGACCACACGCTCAAGCGTCCGGACGACTCGACCGCTGAGATCGTACACGACAAGCGTCACATTCATCGAGCCGGGAAGCTCGTACTGGATAAGCGTCACGGGATTGAACGGGTTCGGGTAGTTCCCGCTGAGCATTGTCTCTCGCGGCGACACACCATCATCCTGCACCCCTGTCCATGTGCCTTCGACCACATGGAGCATCTGGTCGACGGCCACACCGACGGCCCGCTCTACGATGCCTGATGGCCACAGGATCTCGAGCGTGTCGACAGTTGCCGTCGCCCCGAGGCCGAATTCAACAGGAAGCGAGCTCTGACTCATGAAGCCTGAGCCGCCGGAGACCTCGCGGATCTGTGTTACCCCTCCGGCTATTATCCTCACGCGTGCGCCTATCGCAGATACGTTCGATATGATCCCTGTCAGCTCCACATGCAACCAGTGATTGGAACCGCCCGTGTTGTTTTCAAGCAGTCTGTTCGCGGAGCCGTTCACAATGTGAAGGTCGTCGGTCCCATCCCCGTTGAAGTCTCCGAACGCGAGACCCCATGTCGTGCGGTCGCAGCTCGCCGGCTTGATCGACGCATCGAAGAAGCTCCACCCCGGAGCACCCTCGTTGCGGTACAGCAAGTTGGGCTCGCCATAGCGCCCCACGTACAGATCCAGATCTCCGTCGTTGTCCCAGTCCGCCCACGCCACGCCGGTCCCGAACCCTATGCTCCCGAGCGGAGCCGCGGTCGCATCCACGAAAACGCCGTCGTCGTTGCGGAACAATCGATCCGCGTTGGTCAGGTTCGCGATGAAGAGATCGAGATCCCCATCGTTGTCGTAGTCTCCCCAGGCACACCCGATGGTGTGGCTGCTGTCGTTGAGGGGCGCCGCCGTTACATCCACGAAAAAGCCATCATCATTGCGGAACAGCCTGTTCGCGCTTCCTCTGTTGGCAACGTAGAGGTCAGGATCGCCATCGTTGTCGTAGTCCCCCCAGGCCGCTCCCTGCGAGTAGGCCGAAACGACTGAGATCGACCCGCCGACAGATCCCAACTCCCACGATGGAGGACCTCCGATAGGGAGAAGGACATAGTTGCCGTTGTTTGCGAGAAAGATGTCGATGCACCCGTCGAGATCGTAGTCCACCCACGCAACCGTCCAGCAATCGCCCGCATCGGCCAGTGCGCCGATCGAAGCATCGATGAACGTTCCACCTCCTTCGTTCCTGAAGAGCTTGTTCGTCCCGTAGGAGGTGCCCACATAGAGATCCAGGTCCCCGTCGTTGTCATAGTCGGCCCAGGCGACGCCGGTGTTGTACCCGGTATCACCAAGTGGAGAGGCAGTCGCATCGACAAAGACCCCGTCATCGTTTCGATAGAGACTGCTCGCGGACTCGGTATCGGACACGTAGAGATCGAGATCTCCGTCACTATCGTAGTCGCCCCAGGCAACTCCTCCGTCTCTCGTATTGGTCTCGAGAACAGGGTTCATAACCCGGATCCACGGCGCCTGCTCCCGCGAGATGACGGGAACCACCGTCACGGTCTCGTCACCCTGGAAGCGCATGCAGTTGTTGCTGCCGGCGCAGATGGGCCAGTCGGCGTTGGCTTGCTCGTAGGCGGCGCGCACGGTCCAGCCCTGGTCCATGTAGCTGAACAGAGAGGTCTGCCAATCGAGGGAGTAGCCCCAGCACGTGGAGCACTGCGGTTCCCCCATGCCACAGTACCCGACAACGGAGGCGCCTTCCGAAGCGCTCTTGCGGAATTCATTCGCGAGGGTGCCGTTTCCAACCGAGCACATCCCGCCGCAGCTTCCGATGAACGCGAACGGCATCCGGCCGTAGTTCTCGATCCACTCTTCGATGTTGTTCGCTGTCGTGTAGTGGATCGCCGTGCCTCCATCACATCCACTTCCGAAGTAGTCGCTGCCACCGTGTGCCAGTTCGTAAAAGAGCGTGACATCATTGTCCTGGACGTGGCTCCTGACTTCAGCCTCCGTCGGCCAGATGATCTCCTCCGTGGGATACCCCATGGCCTCGAACCAGGTCTCGGCGTTGCCCGACCAGCTATCCCAGGCCCCGCTGCACGGCCCCTCTTCCCAAGGCCCCGTCAGCGAGAAGCCCACTGGGGCCCTTGACCAGATCTGCCCCGTTCCGGCGGACGGTGGCGGTATCCCAGGACCTACGATGGCGCCTGTGACCGCATCGACCACGGACACCGTGCGGACGCCGCGGATACTCACGCTGTGAACAACCCAGCAGGGGTTCGTGGGTGTCTGGGCAAACGGAAAGACGTCTGAATCCGGGGAGATGACGAAGAGATCGGTGAAAAGGATCTCACCCTCGACCGTGGCCTCCGCATCGAGATCGGAAAGGGAGAGCGCGGGGAGCCTCGATGGGAGGTCGTCGCGCCAGTGACTCTTGCGAGCCAGAAGCTCTCCAGTGTGGCGGTCGAATTGATAGACTATGTAGTCCTTCTCGACGATGGCGCCATCGAGCATCCGCTGCTGAAAGAGAACAGCCAGATCTTCGCTGATGGCGATCTCATCGAAGTACCGGCCACTGTCCGCGAACTGCTCAAGCAGGGACACTTGTGAAGCAACCATCCATGGTTCCGCCGCCGTGCACGCCGGCGCAAGAGCCAGGGCCGCCATAGCAACAAGAGCGAAGGCCAAGAGTGGCGCTGTCGCCCGTTGGGGGGACCGATGACCGACTGACCTCATTTGAGTGCCCTCCGTCAGGTGCTCTATCTCATGAACACGACCTTCTGTTGGTCTGTCCCCGTCTCTGTCACTAGTCTCGCGAAATAGACGCCTGATGGCACGGGCCGACCGGCGAGATCTCTCCCCTTCCAGATGATATCACCCTCACCTGTCGAGCTTGCGGTAGCGCTCATCCGGTCAACCAGCCGTCCCGAAACAGAGTAGATCTCCACAGTGATCGCACCTGAAACCGGAGCGATGAAGCTGACCGTCGTGCTTCCGCGGAACGGGTTGGGTGAGACCGATCGGATCATCCCCACGCGCGTTTCGGCGTCGGGAATGCCGGTCCCAGTCGGCCAAAGCACCGCATCGAGCTCGGTCAGCCCGCGAGTACCGACCACGACATCGTAGATGGTCTGGGTGTCGTACCCGGCGCAGGAAAACTCAACCGTGTACGTTCCATCAACCAGCATTCGCCAGTAGCGACCGTAGGTTGCACCGGTCAGTCTCGGCAGGATCTCATCAGACGAATTCTCAATGACCTTGACCTCGGCCACGAGCGGATTCCCGGTCGTGCCGTCGATCACATGACCCGTGAGTCCCGGCCCGTAGACACGATCCAGCAGGTAGTACGAGCCCACCGATACCCTCTCACAGTACTCATCGACATCGGCCGCGGGCGGGATGCACATCTGGCTCATGATCTCCATCGTCAGGCCGATCGTGCCCAGCACTCCGTATTGCCAGTTCCGGGCCTTGCCGGCCGTCGCGTACCCGTAGATGGCGGTGTAGGAGGTGTCGTCCAGCTTCGTCGTCTTTCCCGCCAGACCGAGTGCGATGCTGTAGATAACGTCATAGTCAGGGCAGAATCCGATCGTCGGCCAGTACCACGGGTAGTAGATGCAGTCCCCCATCGAAACCAACGGGCTGTGGTAATTGAGCGAGAAGACAGGTTTCTCAGCTATGCACAGATCCCGCACGATCTGAGACTCGTTCTCGGAGAAGGGAGCAGTCCCGCGATAGTAGGGCGACGTCCACTCTCCGGACCCGCCTACGGCCCAGTTGAAGTCGTAGTTGTAGTTCGGATCGACTCCGTCCAGGTCGAGTTCGAACGTACCATTCCCATTGTTGTCGTGGATGTTCTTTCGGTACGTCGTGTCCAGCCCCGACGTAACCACCCAGTGCCCATCCGGATTCAGAAGTGGAATGAACCAGATCTCGATGTCATCGACCCACTGCGTGATCGAATCGACCACGCCGTAGTTGCTCGTCAGTTCGTCGATCATCCACATGCAGACCTCAAGCCCCACCACTTCCTCTGCATGGTGCAGCCCATCGTAGAGCACGACAGGCTCATCCTCATCGATATCCACATTGTCCGAGATCTTGAGCCCCCAGATGGCCTGACCGTCCGTGGTAGAGTAGCCGAGTATCTCAAGCCTCGTGATCTCCGGATAGGCCGCTGCCACCGCCGCAAGCTCAGCACCCACCTCAGCATGGGTGTGGTAGCGCTCGTGCAACGCGAATGCGTCTGGAGCGACACCGGCGACGACAAGGCACAGAACGGCCGAGATGACCAACGCCCTTCGCGCCACGATCGAACGGGTCTTGATGCCCGCTATCGTACCATACCGGTTCATCCGTTCCTCCGTCGTCGGTGCTATTTGAGAAGCACCATCTTGGCTGAGCTCTCCTCGCCGAGCGCCGAGAACCTCGCGAAATAGACGCCGCTCGCAACCTTGTCGCCGGCCGAGTTCGTTCCATCCCACACGGTGTTGTGGTAACCGGCGTCGACCTCGCCCTCGAAAAGCATGCTCACAAGACGCCCTGCTACGTCGAACACTTCAAGCTTGACGTTGGTCCTGCTCGGCACGCCGTAGCTGATAGTCGTCACGGGGTTGAACGGGTTCGGCTGGTTGCCGGCCAGAATTACAGTCCTCGGGACAGTCGTTTCATCGGGAACGTCCGTAGAGTCGTGTCCGTCCGGCAGGTCGGTTGTGAACTTGATGGCGCGCCCGCCCGCAAGCGTCGCTGCCGCATCATCGTATATGTTTGCATACGTGTAGAGTACGCCATCAGTCTGGGGATGGTTCTCAATCCCGACTGTGGCGTAGTTGGCGTTTGCGTCCGTGTTCGAGATCGTGTGGTACTGAAAGACGATCTCACCATCACCGGTCTCCGTCGTGTAGACAGCCGGATCGAAGAGGATGATCTCGAAGGTCTCATTCGCGTACGGCTCGTACGCTGTCGGCACTCTGCTCCACTCGATGACGAACCTGCCGTCTCCCATGTTTCTATGCAGAACCTTGCCTCCTGCGGACGGATCCAGATCATCCCAGAATCCGGCCATCATCGCGTCCGGTCCAGGGGCGCCAGGGATGAACCAGTTGCGGAACTCGTGATGGAACGGAGGCGTATCGCCCATCCCGATCCACCCGTTCGAGCAGACGCCTATCTCCGTGTAGTCATCGCCGTAGTAGGTGAATGTGAACGGGAGACCCACGGTCATCGTCTGGTCGTCGGCGATTTCCAGGTCCGTACCACTACCACCGTAGCTTGGGTCGATTTCGACCCACGAATACGTCGGAGCCTCGTTGTACGCCGTGTCGGTATTGTCGTAGGCGTAGTAACCGTAGTCGTCCGGACCGATCGGATCGTCGCTCGATGGGACTCCCACGGTCAACGGGAAGAGGATGAACTGCGAAAGGCCATTGTCTCCCGCCAGTTCGAGGATCATCGTGAACTCGTGTCCCACGGCCACGTCCGACTCGGCCTCCACCTGGAACGGATTCCCTGAATTGGTGGCTATCCCCCCTGCCGCGACCGTCGCATACGTTCCGTCGCCGTCAAGGACGATCAGACCCGACGATGGTCCGACGAGGGTTCCGGTCACCGATGTCGCGTCCATCTCACCACCATTCGAAAGCGTCACGATCAGTGTCGCGGTCTCACCTGGATCCAGAATGCCGTCGCCACTGATCGCGAGCGAGTAGTACTCCAGACTGGGTGCACCGACGACAATGCGAGCGTAGCTGATGGAGGTGGCCCGGCTCCCGTCGGTCACCGTGAATTCGAAGCCTATCTCCGTCCCGTTCGGACATCCGTCATCTACTGTGAAGACGAACGGATTTGAGCCGGATGCGACTGCGCCCGCGACCATCGTGCCGTAGCCGGCGGTCTGACCTGGCGTGATCGTTACCCATTCGCTGTTGGTTCTCGGCGGACCGCTGTCGAAGCCTGCAGTCACGCCCGCCGCGGTCAGGAGTCCGTAGTTCTTGAGGTCGACGTTGAGCTCGATCGTCTCACCGGGATTCACCACGCCGTCGGCGTTTCCACTCGAGGCGCCCGAGCCATCGTCATCGATGGTCTGGCTGTACCAGCCTACGAACTCATCTTCCTGGTCGATCGACACGTCACCCACATAGGGCTTCATGTTGGTGGTCCAGACGGTGACATAGGCATCACCCTGTGTCGTCGCGCCAAGCGGCATGTCCACGTTGTACCCGCCGCTGAGGATCCGGATCTCGTATACCTCGTCGTCCTTCCAGACGATGACCTCGGCGCCGGGAACCGGACTGCCGCTCTCGTCCTCGACATGAACCGTGAGCATGTTCTGTCCGAACGGCACGCTTGCATCGTGCGTGGCAACAATCGTCCCGGGCCGTTCAGTGCGGAGGACGAGTTCAGGATCGCCGATCAGATTGAAGACATTGAAGTAGAAGTCGACATTCTGCCCATCCTCGTCTGACGAGGCTGGATCCACGTACTCGGGGAAGTTCAGATAGACCTCCATCTTGCCCCGCAAGAGAGACTGCCCGAAGTGCTCGATCCCCTCGTTGAGGATGCCCTCGTAGATGCCTGTGTCTATGGCGTTGTTCCACTTGGTATGCGTCCAGAACTCGCTCGGCCCGATCATCGCCGGACCGCCCTTGAGAGCGAATGGGCTCCCAGCACGGATCCACGCCTCTCCGAAGCACGGGTCGGTCCCGCTATCGAAGTTGCCCGTTCCACATACAATGCTGGTCATCACCGGCAGCATGCGATCATTCGAAAGCTGGTTGATGTGATCCGTGTAGAACTGCGGGTAGTACCAGCCCGGCGCCCCACCCCAACCTCGGTAGTTCACAAACGTAACTCCGGCGTTGATCGAATTCTGAATGTCCTCGGTCTGCGTTCTTGATCCGCTCTTTGCGTACGTCCAGAACACAGTGTCGACCTGGGTGTAGGCGTTCTCCATGAACATCTCGCGCACGCGCAGCTTCGTCGTCCGTGGGGTGGTGGGCTGGGGGCTTCCGCAGCAGTTGGCAGCGACCATGAGCGCGCGCTCGTACCAGTCGTCGGTCGCAGCATCGCAGTCGCGCTCGTAGACCTGAGGCTTCAGCGAAGCCACGACGGCGTCGGTCGGCGAGTCTACCGCCATCCTGCCGACCATGACGTCGGGCAGGTAGTCACTGCCCTCCAGCTCGGAGTAGGGATGATCCGTAACGTCGCCGGCGTGGAACCATGCGGGCATATCTCCGTAGCTACCACTGTCCCTGTCGCCGACAAGACAGACGTAGTCCGGCGGATTGTCCCATGTGTCGTACGCGTTCTGGATGAAGTCCTTGATGTCCTGCGCCGAAGGACTCACACCGATATCGGAGAGCCGGACAAGCACGGTCTCAACACCACGACGGTGCTTCCATGTAACGAAGTCCGTGAGCTGATCCGCAAAGCTGTCGTTCGATATCACAAGATAGCTGCCGCGGCGGATCTCGGCCGCGGGGAGCTGGTCGTAGTTCGCGACCAGGCTGCGATAGATAGGCTCAAACGCCTCCGAACGGTAGGAGCGTGCAGCAGTGCGCGGATTGATCTCCTCACCGCTTGCGTAGTTGAGAGTGACGCTGACACGACCAGCAACCACAAGCTCGCGCGTCACGGGGTTGTAACGCGCTGGGTTAACTCTGAGTTGAACGAGTCTCAGATCTCGCATGATCATCGGCTCGCTGATAGAGGCAATCTCCGTCGGGTAGAGGGCATCGTGGCCGTAAACGGCGGCATCCGCCAGCGTGGGACCGGCCTCTTTCCCCTCCATTCTGAAAGGTGGGGTGGGGTCGATATCGACGTCTGCGAAGATCCTCTCATCGAAGACCGTCACGGAAAGCTCAACACCGCCAAGATCCGGGATCGCGATCAGACACGTGAACGTAGGGAGATCCGGCATACCGGGCAGGTTGATTCTGCGGGAACCTGGGATCTCGAGCGCCGGCGTCCCATCGAGCGCCCGGCCCGCGGTCTCGAAGAACAGACCAGGAACCTCGATCTCGATAGTTGTCTCGGTGATATCAGATGCGATAACCCTGACCGTCGCCCCGGACGGGTCGAGCGTATCACTGATGGGAATCCATTCCCCGGCAGGCGCGGCTGTCGCGAGTGCGACCAGAATGGCTATACCAAGCGCGGTTGTCCACCGTGTCACGTCGTGTCTCCTCTCCTCGAGCAGTTGCTCAACTTCGGCTAGGTCAGCATCTATCCATGCTTGTGGAGAGGAGTCGGGTCAGAAACCGTTACTCCTCCTCCGCTATCACCACTCCCCAGTCACGGTCAGCCACGTAGATGTAGTCGTCCGTGACACAGATCCCGTTCGCGTACGGCGTCTCCAGATACCCTGCGGTCGTCGGCGCCAGGGGATCATCCACGTCCACCACTCTCAGTCCGCCGTACCTGTCCGCGATGTATACCATTCCGTCCAGGTAGCATATGTCCGTGGCGTAGTCGTCCGTCTCGATCGAAGCCACGATCTCGGCATCCGCGGGATCGGAGATATCCAGGATCTGGAGTCCCCCGAGCCCATCGGCGACGAACGCGTAGTTCCCGAATGCCGCTACTGCCTGCGCGTTGCCCGGCGTGTCGAATGTGCCGAGCTTCGTCGCGGTCCCCGGGTTCGTCAATTCAAAGATCGTGAGCCCGCTCTGGCCCGAGGCGACCAACACGTAGTCGCCGTGAAGAGAGAGGCCACGAGCATAGCCCGTCGTGTAACCGTGGTAGACCTCGATCGGGAACCACGGAGGTCCCCAGTCGAGATTGAGTTCCCAGATCCTGAAGCCGCCGTTCTTGTCGGCCACGTAGATGTGTATCAAGTGGCCTGGATCTGTCTCCGAGATGACGACATCCTGGCCGCTCGTACTCTGCAGTACTGTCTTCCACTCCGGACTCGTCGGATCACTCACATCGTACGCCAGGACGCCGTTCGGTCCGTCAGTGACGAACGCCATCTCTGAGTCCGGGGCGTACGCACACTTGACGGACGTGAAGTCGTTCCCCGCCGTGCCCAAATAGACCGGCGTTGCCGGATCCGACATGTCGAGGATGACCAGCCCAACCTCACCCGTCGCCACCAATCCTATGTCACCCACCACATCGATGCCCTCTCCATAGCCAGCCACTGAGAAGGTCGCCACTAGACGGTAGCCCGAGGGCTGATCCGGATCGTCGACGGATACGGGATCGCCCTTTCGCGCACAGCCGCCCAGAATAGAGACAGCAGCAACAAGAAGGCTCGCACCAATCCACGCGGTGACGCTCAATGGGCGTCGAGCCGCGCCGCGAGCAGGCGCTCCAGCAGCCCGCTTGCACCGTGCATCGTCGTAATTCTTGATTATACCATCATTTAGAAGCTCAGTCAAGGAAACGCACCCCCTCTGCGACTAGCCGCAGCGTGAAGCTGTCGGCATCGTAATCCTTTGTGTCTCCAATAGTTGCGATGATATCAGACTCCGATCTCCGGTTCTTGTGCTCGTAGAACCCCTCCAGTTTCACTCCATCGGCCAGCGAGAGCGAGAATCCTCCTCCAAGCGTCACGTATGAATCGTCGCGACCGGCATGATAGGCGTCATCCAGATCGCTCGCCAGATAGTACCGCTCGGCCAGCTTGCCG